>NZ_CAXAVM010000054.1:0-36630 GCF_963972345.1 uncultured Gimesia sp.
TTATTTCAATCTCAACCTGTATTTTCATATTGAAGGAGTCACACCAATGAGCAAACCCGTACGCGTCGGCCTGATCGGCTACGGATTCATGGGACGTACCCACTCCAATGCTTATAGACAAGTCGGTAAATTTTTTGACATCGAACACACGCCTGTCCTGCAGGCCTGCTGTGCCCGCAGCGAAGACAAGATCAAAGACTTCGCTGACAACTGGGGCTGGGAGTCCTACGAAACCGATTGGCGCAAGCTGATCGAACGTGATGACATCGACCTGATCGACATCACCACCCCCAATAACTCGCATCACGACATTGCCATCGCGGCAGCAGAAGCCGGTAAAATGGTACTCTGTGAAAAACCGCTGGCCATGAACACTGCAGAAGCAGTCGCGATGACAGACGCCATCGAAAAAGCGGGCGTCGCGAACATGGTCTGGTTTAATTACCGTCGTGTCCCTGCGATTACACTGGCAAAGCAGCTCGTCGACGAAAAACGCATCGGGCGGCCCTTCCATTATCGGGCGCAGTACCTGCAGGACTGGACCATCGCCGAAGACGTTCCCCAGGGGGGGGCCACACTCTGGCGACTGGATGCAAAAGTCGCCGGCAGCGGCGTAACTGGCGACCTGCTGGCCCACTCCATAGATTCAGCCATCTGGCTCAACGGGCCGATCACTTCGGTCTCCGCTGCTACGGAAACCTTCATCAAAGAACGCATTCATCAGGAAACCGGCGAAAAGACGAAAGTTGAAATAGATGATGCCTGCATGTTCCTGGCCCGCTTCGCCAATGGCTCGATGGGAACCTTCGAAAGTTCCCGTTACGCCCGCGGACGCAAGAATTTCAACACGTTCGAACTGAACGGCGAAGATGGCTCCGTCTACTTCGATCTGGAAGATCCACAGATCCTGCAGTACTTCGAATATGCCAATCCAACCACCGGGAAGAAGGTGGAAGACCATGTGACCGGCTGGCGACGGATTCACGTAACCAACTTCGAACATCCCTACATGGATCACTGGTGGGTTCCCGGCTGTACCATCGGATACGAACACACCTTCACGAATGCCCTGGCTGACTTCTTCCAGGGTCTGGATAACGGCAAACCCACCCAGCCCGACTTCCGGGCGGCCCTGGAAACACAGAAGGTCTGTGACGCCGTGCTGCAAAGCGCGAAAGACAAGCAATGGGTTGAAATAGCATAGCATTTCAGGCAGGTTTTCTGTTATAATGCCTGTATAACAAGTCTTTGCAAAAACGGGTGGCACTCCGCGTCGCCCGTTTTTGCTATATAATGAACAACAAAACTGAAGATAGCACGAATCGGGAGTCAAAAAGATGGACCGTCATCCAATCACACAAGAAGGTTATGATAAGCTGCGCGAAGAAATTCGACATCTCGAAAGCGACGTCATGCCTGAGATCGCGGAAAAAATCGCAGATGCCCGTGCAGAAGGTGATTTGAAAGAAAATACCGAATACCATGCCCAGCGTGAAGCACAGGGCATGACCCAGGCGAAGATCAATCAGCTGAAATCCAAACTGGCCAACTGCTATATCGCCGACAAATCCACGATGCCCAAAGGAGTCGTCACATTCGGCTCGATCGTCACCGTAAAGAACCTGGATGACGGACTGGATGAGAAATACGAATTCGTGGGGCCGGGTGAAGAAGACTATCTGGGTGAAGTCATGAAGATTCTCACGTCCAGCCCGCTCGCAGAAGGCCTGCTCAACAGAAAAGTCGGAGACAAGGTCGAAGTGGAAGTCCCTTCAGGGACGCTCCGGTTTGAAGTCCTGGAAATTGAAGACTGAGTTCATCCGGCACAGAAAACATAAAAAGCGGCGTGAGATATGACTCACGCCGCTTTTTTATATGGTTTGATTCCAGACAGAAGAGAAAAGTCGTCAGACATCCCGGGTTGTACTGGCCATGCTGTATCAGGGTTGCAGATTGAGAGCATCTCAGTTTCCCACAACCAGAGGCCCACGTGCCTCGCAGATGCGATTCTCAACCGGCTACAGATTATTTGGCCTGAACCAGCACTCGATTCATCAGGGGAATCGAGGGTGCAAACGTCTGCACGGTTTGCGTGACCAGTTGCTTCAGATAGTAGCTGGAGCTGACGCCGTAGACCGTGATCCCTGCATGGTCACAACGGACTTTGACATTCTGAACCTGATGATGTGTGCCAGAATGAATCTCTGATTCCAGCTTCGCAGGAGCAGGACAGGAATCCCAGGCTGCAGTCAGCTGCCGGGAAACTTCCCGTTCCGGCTGATTTTCCACACGCTCAAAACGCGGTTCTACTGTGATTGTTTCTTCTGCAACGGGACGCTGAGGCTTTTGTAAAATTTGCAAAGACATTGCAATCATCCAACTTAAAAAAGTGTGTCGGCTTTGTTTTGTACTGTTTTCAGAACAGTCGCGAATCATGTGCCGAAATGAAAACTGTTCCCAAAAAACAGCATTCGCAATCCACTGAGAGTGTATACGCGAGAAGTGTATCTGTTTCAATGCTCAAGACTTAGTTAAATCAACTTTGAACCGAATCTTAACTGGCTGCAAATAAACAAGGTTCCAACATGAAGTTTCTGTGTGCGTCGTTTTTTTGCGGGTGCTCTCAGGGATGCTCAAAAAGTGTGCGTAAGCCCGCTGCCACTCTCACACACAAGCGAGTCACCCTGCCACCAGGGGCGAGAACGAAGTGACTGACAGAAGGACTCTTCAGCGGAAACGTTGATGGATGAATTACTTCTGAGCGGAGAGCCAACCCGTGACGCCCTAAACCACCCTCTTTGCCACATTGCCTGGAATCATGTAATCCGCGGCAGCCCCCGGCTCCTCACCTGCCAGCAACGGGCGATTCGATTCAGGGCGGGCCTCGAACCTGACAACCTGGCTTCCGGTTTTGCAGAGCCCATCACAATGAACCGAAGCGTCTTTCAATCTATGATACTCGGCCCAAACAGCCCTGAAGAGACTACCGAAAAACTGCCCCAGCCTAAAAGCCTGTTTTCACTTCGCGAAGTCGTCCATCGCCGACTGATAATCCCGCTGCCCCTGCAGGATCAGAAATGGCTGAGGAAGCCCAATCATTTCTTTCCGATCTTGTGTGGGTCGATGCCGTGTACCAACACGACAGTTGGCAGCTTCCCCTCCACTACCGGAACGGAAAGCGTCCCAGCCAGTGACCAGAGCCCGGTTCTGAGGCTGACTTCGGTGTCTATAAACCGATTCAGTTCAACAGAGGCGGTACCTGGTGAGTTCCCGGCAGGCGAAAAGAACACACCAGAGCGCTTCTGATTCGCAGAGAAGACCACCTTCACGTCCAACAGCCCCTCTGGAAGCGGCAGGCGACGATGGCGACCCGATACTGCTGAACCGCCTCAAGAGCGATTGCAGCAAAGAGCAAGAGGACACACCTCATCACCTTCTGTGTCACGTCATCCATCCAACTGTTAATAGCAGGGATACGAGACAAGTCGTCTGTCTCAGCGCAAGGAAAGGGTCTTCAGCCAATTGACTGAAGACCCTTTTCTATCGTGAACATTACGATTCGCGTTGTGAAAAAAGACGCTGCGAAATCGATGATTTTAAGCAAGAAGTCCCTGCAGCAGGTTTTCCCCTGGACCGTGATCATAACAATCACTGTTATTCCAGAGTGGCAGACCAGCAGCATAGCGTGCAGCCAGCATCAGAACTTTCTGTTCTGAACCAGGCTTCGCCTGTGTTGCTTCGTCCGGGTTAATGCCCATTTCCCGGTACTCTTCTTCACCGAACAGGGCATCGAAGTTGGGATCATACCCATCTTCACCAGAAAAATCCTGGTAATCACCATCTTCGTAGCTGACCAATGACTGATCATCTTCAAGTTCGTATGAAAGAGTCTCAACGTCATCCGTACCCATCAAAAATGCCGACATTCTCTTCTTCTTTCTCCAACAACAATTACAAAAGTCCAGAATCTCCACCCATACCATATGAGTGGACAAACCTTCTACGTGGAACAAAACAATCAGTCATCTCTACCAAACCGAGAAATTCAATCGCTCGTAGCGTACGCATCCATTGCGTTATTTGGGAGATTGAAAGCAACACCCTCCAAGGGTGTGGGAAGTTTTTTCAGGTGGGAAACTCTTCTAAATTGGTGGTTAAAAAACATCCCGAATTTTTTGGCTGCAGTTGAAAACCGCAAGAGAGGACACCCAATAAGTATCCCCTGTTTCTAGGACAATTCTTGAGTTTTTATGGTAAAATGTCAACAAGATTTTTCACATTTTTGCAAACTACTCTGAAATCGAATCCCTCAGCAGGCAACAGTCCCCTGAGAATCAGATTTTCTCGTCTGTTTCGGCTGAATCTGCAGAAATTTTGATGAATCAAAACCACATGGTGACAACATACAACAGTAGCACTCGTTCACAACTCAGGGTCGATTGATGCCATAACGTTTCAATTTCCGATCCAGAGTGGAGCGTTCGATGCCCAGTATCTGCGCCGATCGCGACTTATTCCAGTTGGTATTATCCAGCACTGCCAGGATATGTTCCTGCTCCACCATCTCCAGCGAGACTTCACGGAAACGGGCATGAGACACAGGCAGTACATTTTGCGGATCGCTTTCCATTCCCACTGCGGACAGTTGAATATCCGAGGCATCCAGAATATCGCCGGTACACAATATGAAAGCCCGTTCGATCGTATTCTGCAGTTCCCGGACATTGCCCGGCCAGTGATACGCTTCCAGCAGTTCCCTGGCTTCCTCTGTAAACCCACGTATGGGACGCCCTGTTTTGACCACAAAGCGATTCAGGAAATAATCAGCCAGCAACAGGATGTCATCAGTACGCACGCGCAGCGGGTCAACACTGACCTCCACGACATGCAGTCGAAAATAAAGATCCTGCCTGAAAATCCCTTTGGCGACTGCTTTCTCCATATCCCGGTTTGTCGCAGCCACCACTCTCACATCAACATTGATCGATACACTGCCCCCTACTCGCTCGAAAGCATGACCTTCCAGCACACGCAGGAACTTTGCCTGCACAGCCAGAGACATTTCCCCGACTTCATCCAGAAACAGGGTCCCCTTGTGTGCCTGTTCGAATTTTCCGGGCTTCTGACCGGTCGCACCCGTAAAGGCGCCCTTTTCATGGCCGAACAGTTCACTCTCCAGCAGGCCTTCGCTCAGGGCCGCACAATTCATACAGACGAAGGGCTGCTTCTTTCGCTGGCTGTTGAAATGAATGGCCCGGGCTACCAGCTCTTTCCCGACCCCGCTTTCACCACGAATCAACACACTCGCATCGGTCGGCGCGATCCGCAGGATCTGCTCCTTCATCGCGATCATGCTGGGGCTTTTCCCCACCAGTTCGCTCTCCAGCTCGAGCTGCTCCCGCAGGGCTTTATTCTCGCCCTCCATCCGCGCCAGACCGTCCGAGAGACGCAGCTTCTCACTCAGGTTCTGTAACGAGATCGCCAGTTGATCCGCGAGAGCCAGCGTGAACTCCAGATCATCCGAATCGAGTGGATTATCAGGATTGGTTGAATACAGGTGAATCATCCCCGCAACTCCCCGTTTGTTTCGCAGCGGCGCACAGATGACGCTCTGGGCATGGATCTTCCCCAGGCTGTCCCGCGTCGACAGCTTGCTGTCATCGGCGATATTGTGAGCCAGGATCGCATCCCCCTCGTCAAATACCATTTCGGACAGTAATTGAGACGGCTTCTGGTAAGGTAGTTCATCGACCGATTGAAAAGCGATGACCTTCAGGTGTTCAGGCTTGAGTGGCTGGTGCTGCTGCGTTGAATCAAAATATAAAATGGCTCCAATGTCGGCACTGGTCCCCTCAAACAGTCCGTTTAAGACAATCTGCGAGAGTTCCAGTTCGGACTGGACATTGCCCATATCCAGCGCCAGGCGATACAGTCGCCCCAGCTCACGGCTGGTTCGATCCCGATCCCGGTCTGAATGAGAAACAGGTGGCGGCGTGTGAAAACGCGTATGGCTCTTACGCTGGATGATCTCGGGGACATTAAACTCGTCCCAGCTGGACTGATGCCCTGCCCCCATGGTCGCACTCTCCAGCTCCGCACTGGAACCATCTGACGTGGGACGCGAGGAAAAACGGGAAACATCAAACGTAAAGATCGCCTGACTATCGCCAATCTCGACGACATCCCCTTCCTGGAGTTCATAATCCTGACTGATGGCAATTCCCTGCACCAGGGTCCCGTTGCGGCTGCCCAGATCGCGGATATACCAGGCCGAGTCACTGTAGAAAATCTCACAATGGTTGCGGCTGCAGACCTCATCATCAAGCACAATCCGGTTCGTTGGCGCGCGACCAATCGTCGTCACCTGGCGATCTACCAGGCGATACACCTTTCCCCGCTCTTCCAGTTCCTGAATAATCAGATACGCTACAGAGGAAGTCACGTTTGAGTTTTTCTTTTCAGAATTATGCATGTATGATGACACAGGACTCGTTCCACTGCCTGAGAAACAGCGAACGTGATCCCTCTTGTAAGAGCCAACAGGCACCCGCCCCGCAAACATTGCCGAAATCAGTACGCCCTATTTACTTACGATAGCCCGGACATTTATTATATTCAATTAACTTGCACCAGAACATAAAATTCGTCAAGCTTATTGTGTGAAATCTGAATTACCTCCTGCCTCAAATGAGAATCTCCCATGAACAGACTACTTTCCAACCGCTGTTTTACCCAGACCCTGCGGATCATGCTGATCGTATGCTGCTCTTTTACCCTGCTGAGCTCTCTGCAGGCCGAAAACTGGCCCCGCTTTCGGGGCGCTGACGGCTCTGGCATTTCCGACGAAAAGGGCTTCCCCCTGGAGTGGACAGAGAAAGACTACGCCTGGCATAGGGAACTGCCGGGAATAGGACACTCTTCCCCCTCGGTCTGGGGAGACAACCTGTTCGTCACTTCGGCAATCGACGAAGGTGAAACCCGGTACCTGTTCTGCATCGACCCCAAAACCGGGAAAGAAAAATGGCGACGGGAAACCAAACTGAAAAAGAGCCATAAGCATCGCAAGGGCAGCTGGGCCTCCAGCACCCCTGCCACTGATGGCGAACATGTCTATGTCGAATTTGCAGACGAAGAATCCTACCTGCTGATTGCCTACGATCTGGAAGGCAACAAAATCTGGGAACGCAACCTGGGAGCCTTTAACAGCCAGCACGGGCATGGCAGCTCTCCCATCATCTACAAAAATCTCGTGATCGCCACCAACGATCAGATGGGTCCCAGCTTCGTCACCGCGTTCAATAAAAAGACGGGCGAAACGGTCTGGCAGGCAGAGCGGGCGGTTCGGAGAACTTCCTACGCGACCCCCATCATTATCAACCATCCCAATACCGGACCGCAGCTGATCTGTGTCAGTGGCGCAACCGGCGTGAGCAGCCTAGATCCCGAAACAGGCAAAGTGAACTGGACCACTGGAGAATTTCCCCAGCGAACGGTTTCCTCACCCGTTTACGGCGAAGGGCTGATTTTCGCCACTTGCGGCGGCGGTGGCAGAGGTAAGCTGCTGTACGGCGTCGATCCCACCGGCTCCGGGAACATCAAAGAAACCCACATCAAATATCAGCGATCTACCAAACTTCCTTACGTTCCGACTCCCGTTGTTTACGAAGGTCATCTCTACCTCTGGGGAGATGCCGGCGTCGTCAGCTGCGTGGATCTGGCAACTCAGAAAAACGTCTGGACCGAACGCGTTGACGGAGACTTCAGCAGCTCACCGGTCTGCATCAACGGCGTCCTGTACTGCATCAATGAAAATGGTGATCTTGCCCTGCTCGAAGCCTCACCCCAGTTCAAGTCACACGGAAAAGTCAAACTGGGAGATCCCAGCCACGCGACGGTGGTGGTTGCCAACGGCCAGATGTTTCTGAGAACCTTCAAGCATCTGTACTGTCTGCAACCTCAGAAATGAGCTTCTGCCGGGAATGTCTCCTGAACGTGGCAAAATTTGATTCATTCTGCCTGTGAGTTTGCTATAATCCGGCTATCGACAGTTCAATAGAATAAAGCACATCCACGATGTGATCTCTACGGTATTGATGACATCAAAGTAACACTTCCACTGAGATACGGGCCATCTCAAAACTTCAGTAACCTGAAAACTGACTGATTGATTGAATAACAAGGATTTATTATGCCCGCCTGGCCCGGTGGCCCCTGCCCGCAATGTGGGGAGGACATGCCTGCAAATCTGGTACACTGTCAAACCTGCCGTGAACTGCTCAATGATGACCTGGAGCATGACACAGTCGAAATCCCCGCTTTCCACCCGTTAAAAGAACTGGCGGTCTGCTGTGATGCGTTTCCGGTCGGGTACTTTTTCCAGTGCCCTGACTGTCGGAAAGAATTACGCGTCCATAAAAAATATCTGGGCAAGCAGGTCTCCTGCAAATTCTGCCAGGCGCCGTTTGCCTTGAAAATTGATGCCAGCAAAGCGATCTCTCAGGGATTTTACACCAATTGCCCGCACTGTCGCAAAGAACTGCGGATTGCCCACAAATACCTGGGAACAGTCGCAGCCTGCAAATTCTGCCAGGGACACATTCAGTTGCTCGAGAAACCCGCAGACCCGGTCGATCAATGACCTGGCAGGTTACTTGTCAGAAGCATGGAGAACGCTTCAGGGCGCTGTCTGCTCTGTCGCGGACGCTTCCTGCTCCCAGCTGATGTCAGCCTGGGCCGGTCGCGTTTTATAGAGCGTTCCATCTTCCTTGAACAGCAGTGCGACATTTAAATGCCACTGAGTGCCATCTTCCCGCTGCCAGAGATCGCAATAGTAGATCGAAGGACTGGAGGAAAAATCACCTGAGATTCCGGCATCGTTTAACTGCCGGATCGCCTGTTCTTTGGGAGTGCCCAGTGGGGCGATCTCCAGAATTTTTGTCGACTGTTCTTCGAAGACCAGAGGGGCGGGCACGACCGACCTGAGGCCCGTGCAGGCTGTCAGATTCAAGAAACAGAACAGACAAAGCCACGTCACAATACCCCGGCAGGGCCTGCGCCTGTTCCCCCGATCTGACTCCACGCCTGCCTGCATCTAATCCCGTCCTCCCTGAGAGGGAATCATTTTTGATAGAGAACCTGACTCTACCTGTACAGGTTCGTCAGGCAATATAACAGATCCTTGAATTCAGGCGTACTGCAATTTGGGAAATCGTCGTCAGGTTCCACGCACCATCAAATGTGAGAGCGGTACGTAAAAAAGCCGGGGCTGCTTCATCGAACAGACCCGGCTGATTTTTGTCATTTGACTCAGCAGGTAATGCAACCTGGAATTATGCAGCTAAAGCGGCTTTGGCAGCCTTCACAATTTCGTCAAAGATCTGTGGCTGGTAAATGGCCAGTTCACTGAGTGATTTGCGGTTCAGTGAAATTCCAGCTTTACTCAAACCATTGATGAACTGGGAGTAATTCGTTCCCCGTGCACGGCAGGCAGCAGTGATTCGAGTCACCCACAAAGCACGAAATTCACGTTTACGCACGCGGCGGTCACGGTATGCGTAAACACGGGCGCGAATCAGGGTTTCTTTGACAGTTCGCAGCAGTTTACTGCGGCCGCCATAATTACCCCGGGCTTCTTTGAACAGTCTTTTCTTGGCTCGACGTCGAGCTGCACCTTTTCGAACTCGCATTATTACTTTCCAACTGTGATGTTAAATTTTGATTCTGTCAGCACAGACCCCGGCTCAGACAGCCGGGAATCCCGGCAAAGTTATGAACTGGGACGCAGGGCATTCACAATCAGCTTTGCTTCAGCGCCTGTCACAATACCATCACCGCGAAGTCTGATTTTTCGCTTGGGGCTCTTTTTACTGAGAATGTGACCGCGAAACGCTTTCCTGTGCTTGGCTTTACCAGAAGCGGTAATTTTAAATCGCTTCTTAATTCCTTTATGTGTCTTTTGCTTAGGCATTATATTTTTCTATCTTCGTAAACGTTTCAGAGACACGTACTGCCTCTGAGAAAACAGAGATCCAGTCATCAATCCTGAGTCATATTCTCTACACATTCTGCATTCACTGACGCAGATTCCTCAACCAGAAAGATCACGTCCGTCCATCATAACAGTATAGACCGATCTTCAACTGGGAGGTTGATCGGGCAGTATAATCAGCCTCACGTTACTTTTTCCACCGAAACGAGGCTAAAAACACCGTGACTTCGTAGAAAAAATGACGGATTGACTAAAAATCCACTTTTCCCGGTCTACTGACCGGTGATCGTTTCAGCAAACAGGAAATCCAAGGCACTGAAAATCGCTCAGATGCCCTGAGATACACCAAGTTTACTGCAATCCCTCTCAGAAGTACAGCCTGAGATGTTTCTGAAACAGACTGACCTTAAGCTTGTGCAGCTTCAGAATTTTTCAGACGCTCTTCAATCACATCTTTGGGAATTGCCAGCATTTTCTCAATACTGATGGCTTTATGCCCTTTATATACTCCCGGGAACGCTGTAAAGACCGGGGAGCCTTCCAGCTCAACGGTCAGGCTCTGCGCACTTCCCTTGTTGCACATGATCACATCGCCTACCGCCAGATTCAGAATTTCGCGTGCCGTCAGTTTACTGTTGTCCAGTTCGACTCGCATCGCGATTTTCGATTTGGAAACACTGGCTTCCAGATTCAGCTGCTGTCTCAAATCCGGAGTCTTTTTCTTGTAGGCAGACCAGGTATCGGAGGTCAGCTTGTTCGATAGTGGCTCAATCGTATTAAAAGGGATACAAAGGTTGATAATCCCGCGTGTCTCCCCCATCGTGACTTCGAAAGAAATCAGTACGATCACTTCGTTGGGAGGCACAATCTGCACCAGTTGGGGATTGCTTTCGACCTGGGAGACCCGCAGTTTCCAGTCGCACAGGTTACTCCACGCCGATTCGATCCCTTCGATCGCCAGTCCGGTAATCCGGGAAACCAGTCGGATTTCAATTTCGGTCAACGCCCGATTCGGGTACGCACCATGCGAATGCCCATCCCCGCCCAGCAACCGATCAATGATCGGAAAGATGATCGACGGGCTGATATCCAGAATGATGTGTCCATCGAGTGTTTCTGATTCCAGCAGGTTAAAACAGGTCGGGTTTTCCAGACTGAATACAAATTCGCTGTAAGTCAACTGGTCGACACTGATCAGCTTCACTTCAATAATGGAGCGCAACATCCCGCTGAGGGCAGCGCCGAATTCACGACTGAAACTTTCGTGCAGCGCGCGAAAGGCACGCATTTGCTCTTTACTGACACGTTCGGGACGTTTGAAGTCATAAATACTGATCTGGGAATTGAAATCCGTATTTCGCGTCGCAGGACGGCTCGATCCACCGCCGCTGTTCGCAGAGGGATCTAACGCCGATAAGAGCGACTCGACTTCATTTTGACTGAGTACGTCTGCCATCCCTGGCCTCCCTGAAAATGGCCCCCCTTCGCGAGCAGCCTTGCCCGCGGCCGGATTTCAATTATTGATCTAACTGCTACTCGCGAATCTGCCCTGCTCCATGGGCCACATATTTATAACTGGTCAATTCGTTTAATCCACATGGTCCGCGTGCGTGAAATTTATCGGTACTGATTCCGATTTCCGCCCCCAGTCCAAATTCGCCACCATCATTAAATCGCGTGCTGGCATTCACAATGACTGCCGCCGAATCGACCTGTGTCGTGAATTTCTCAGACGCCGCCAGTTCTGTTGTGACAATCGACTCTGTATGCCCCGATCCATATTGATGAATATGCCGGATCGCTTCATCCATGTCATTCACAATTTTGACAGAGATAATTTTTGCTCCGTATTCCGTGCCATAATCTTCTTCAGTCGCTGCTTTTGCCCCGGCTGTCAGTTCCAGCGAACGCGGACAGCAGCGCAGTTCGACCCCCTGCGCTTTCAGTGCCTCTGCTACCCGTGGATAAATCGTTTCAGCGACATCCACGTGCACCAGCAGACATTCAGCCGCATTACACACACCGGGACGCTGACATTTACTGTTGACCGTAATGGACTCTGCCAGTTCCGGATCAGCGGTTCTGTCGAGATATACATGGCACACACCATCAAAATGCTTGATGACCGGCATCGTCGCATCGCGGGCCACGCGCTCGATCAGCCCTTTTCCCCCACGGGGAATCGTGACATCGATGTATTCGCTCAGCTTCAGAAAATGTCCCACCGCTTCGCGATCTGTGGTCTCAACCAGTTGTACTGCTTGCTCAGGTAGCCCGACATCACGCAGGCCCTCCTGCAGCAGTTTATAGAAAGCGATATTGCTGTGAAATGCTTCTTTACCGCCCCTTAAGATCACGGCGTTTCCACTTTTCACACACAAGGCAGCCGCATCGATGGTCACATTAGGTCGTGACTCATAAATGAAGAACACAACTCCCAGGGGGACCCGCACGCGAGTGACCAGCAGGCCATTGGGACGAATATTGCTGTCAATGACTTCGCCAATCGGATTCGGCAGTGCGATGATTTCTTCCAGCGCCGTGATAATCCCCTGGAGGCGGGTCTCGGTCAGTCGCAGACGATCAATCGAAGCTTCCGTCAGACCATACTCGGGCGCCTGCTTCAGATCGACGGCGTTTGCTTCCAGCAGATCGGGGGTTCGCTCCCGAATCAACTCGATCATGCGGCGCAGCCAGGCATTTTTCTGATTCCCATTCGCGGAAACCAGTTTCCGTGAGGCGTCTCGCGCCTGCGAGGCCAATTGCTCTGTATATTGCGCCAGGTCTAATTCAGTCATGTTACTCTTAATCAATTACGGGCAGATGGTAGATGTGTTGATTGACCATCCTGGTACGTACCTCACGCATCCTTCTCTGGTCAGGACACCCAACGCAGGGGGAAGGTGCGCACCAGATCACAGCAGACTAATTGCCTGATTGATTCTGTTCAACAGACCGGAGTATCAAATATCCGTCGAAATGTGTCAACGGGGGATCACAAACGGCGATTCTGGCGTGATTTGAGACTAAAACTTCCAGTCTGAATATAGTTTCGACCGAAAGTCGTGCCATTCTGCATTTCTGGTGCGGGAACCGCAGCTCTCTGCCATTTCCGCTGACCATTTATCCATCATCCGCAAGCGGTCTGACATGATCCGTACGGTATTGAATACGACCTTCTGAGCGCCTTTGGCCCCTGCTTTCAACATCTGATCGAATTCACGACCGGGAATTCGCACGACTTCCACATCAGAAATCGCCACGACACTCGCGGAGTGAGGGGCCGGCTTGAAAAATGACATTTCGCCGAAAACAGACAGTGGGCTTAAAGTCGCCAGAGTCTGCTCGCTTCCATTGGCCAGTTTTTTACGTACTTCACAGGAACCACTCTTAATAATCCAGAGATAGCGTGTGGAATTCCCTTCATCCAGAATGCGGGATCCTTCGGAAAACTCCTCGGTTTCAGAGCAATAGAGCAATTCTTCCATCTCAGCCGGTGTTACAGACTGAAACAGCACGCAATCATTGATCAGTTCCTCTGTGGATATCATATGTTTTACCTCGTAAGCGCCAGTTTAGAAATAGTTTATTATTTTGTGTTCAAGTTGAACTTAACGAAAGTGAAGGCGGGATTTCAGATGCCTCCCAGCACGGTGGCACGCCCTACCCGTCCAATCCCCAGTATATAGGCGGCGACGCGCAGAGACACTTTTTTATCAGTGGCAATCTTCCAGACCAGTTTAAAACTGTCATTCATAATACGGTCTAACTCAGAGCGAACGCGGGATTTTTCCCAGCTGAAATGCTGCCGATTCTGAACCCATTCAAAGTAACTGACCGTAACGCCCCCGGCGTTTGCCAGAATATCGGGTACCACGATGATCCCGTTTTTCTCGAATATTTCGTCGGCTTCGGGGACAGTCGGATTGTTGGCCGCCTCAATAATGCATCTCGCTTTAACTTCTTTGGCAATGTCTTTGGTCAAGACTCCCCCTAAAGCGGCAGGAATCAATACAGTCACGTTCGATGTGAGCAGTTCCTCGTTCGACAGGGCTTCCGTTTCCGGAAACCCTTTGACGGCTCCCGTATCCTTAGTGTATTCGATCAGCTTGGGAATATTAATCCCATTCGCATTGTAAATTCCACCACTGGCATCAGAAACAGCTACGATTTTCGCTCCAAACTCATCCAGGAAATGCGCCGTATAGCTGCCCACATTCCCGAATCCCTGGATCGCAACCGTGACTCCCGTCATGTCAATTTTCATATGCTCCAATGTATCGCGGGTGATCATCGCCACCCCTCGACCGGTTGCCTCTTCCCGCCCGTCAGCGCCGTGCAGTTCCAGCGGTTTACCGGTGACACACGCCGGATTGAAGCCCCGGTACTTTTCATACTGATTCATAATCCATGCCATCACCTGGGCATTGGTCCCCATATCGGGTGCCGGAATATCTTTCAAAGGCCCGATCACGTCATAAATCTTATCGATGAATTTACGGGTCACCCGTTCCAGTTCTCCTTGGGACAGCTGACTCGTATCTACGGAAATCCCCCCCTTGGCTCCACCATAAGGAATATTTACCAGAGCCGTTTTCCAGGTCATCAACGTGGCCAGCGCCAGTACTTCATCTCCGTTGACTTCGGGGTGAAAACGCAGCCCCCCTTTCATCGGTCCCCGCGAACTGTCATGTTGCACTCGATAGCCGATGTAGGTTGCAATCTCACCGTTATCCCGTTCGATGGCGACTTCCACTTTGACTTCGCGCTCCGGGGTTCGCAGAAGATCCTGCATATTTTTTGATAAACCGACCTGGCGTGAAGCCTGGTCAAAATAACGACATGCGGTTTCGTAAGAACTCATTACATCCTGTCCTGTCTCTACGTGAGCGATATCTGAAAAAACCAGAAAACTGACTGGTAGGAAGCGTAGTCATCTGAAATCAAAATTCCAGAGGATTCGTTCCTGATTTTCAATTCATTGTGAAAGCGTAGTGCGTGGTCAAAAGATTAAGATTTCTTCATACATCAAAGAATAGGCCACGTTTTGACTTAAAGTCTTTGAAAATCAGGGAATCCACACTTCCCAACCGAAATCAGAGTTTTCCCTCAGATTTGAACTCCGCGAAAGATTCCTGCTTGAATTAAAGGTCACTGCAAATACTGTTTCGTTGCTACTTCATTGCTACTAAAAATTTATACATCCCTCATAACCCGGCATGAGAACCGGATTTCTTCTTTATCGTAGGGGAACCAGTGCCTGTCGATCTGCCGGTGGTTCCGACTGTGAAGGTACTTCGCGCGACCAGATGCCGGGAATCTCTTTGAGAATATACAGAGCCAGTTCACGGGCATATAGCGCATGCCCTTCCCGCGAAAACTGGGGCACATTCTGTAGATAGTATCGATCCGGGTTCTGGATAGCCTGAAAAGTCGGTGAGGTATCACAGAAAGAAAGATTGATCTGTCGGGAATAAGTCTCCAGCAGTTCAAAAGGAAAACGGCTGCCATACGCCACTCCTTCACGAACTCCCAGTTGAACCCTGGCATGTTTTCCATTCATGGCTGACTCAGAGACCTGCCAGGGCTTGGGATAAGATGCCATGATAAATCGCGAGTAGGTCCCTTGTGCAATCTGTTGAATGTTTTGAATCGGTTCCAGAGTCTGCCGGACATAAACTGACCAGTCAGGCGGGTGATCTTCCAGCCACAGATATTTTCCCTGGGGTGTATCAATATCGCGATCCAGTCCTGCAGGTTGATTTTCCACCCAGTAATCGCCCAGCCAGCGGAGTGAGTACCGATAGACAAAGAACTGACTCTCCAGCCGCTCCGGTTCATGCATCTTTTCAAACAGGGGATGCATTGCACACAACGGAACTCCGGCATCACTGATCTGCGTGTAGCGCCGCAACGCGTGGTCGTCGGCAACATCGGACATGTCAAAATGAAATAGTATCAGGTCAGGCTGCAGACCCAGCAAGGAATGTCTTAAATGCAGATACGACATCAGGGGACTGGAGTCAGGCACGCCGGCATTAATCACTTCCACCTTCAGTTCGGTCTGCTTCTGCAACAGCATTTCCAGGCGCGAGCAGAAGGTATCCTCGTCTGCCATCTCCGCCGCCAGCACCGTCTCTCCGCCCAGGCAGAGAATCCGGAAAACCCCCGCCGGCTTGGGGACAGCCGGTTCAGCCCCCCTGAGCCCCATACTGTTGATCGAAAACTGAATCGTTTCCCCCGTATCAGGATGTTTGCGGGAGACCTGCTGCATAGGTCGGATGCGGTGATAGTTCACATCAGAGGGGATCAGAAAGCCCTCGGCATCATAACTGCTGACCGAATCCTGATCTCGATATTCGGCAACGCGCAGCGCGACCTCGCTCCCCACCGCTAACAGGATGAGAGTGATCAGAGCAAGCGTAATATGCTTAAGCCAGCGCAGAGGTGAGCGAATGATCTTCAATTATCAGAAACCGATGTTAAGATTTTAAGCTGGTTCTACTTAACGAATGCGTTGTCCCCTGTCATCAATCAGGGAATCAACTCTGGAAATGCGACTGTTCTTCTGGATAAATACGAAGTGACTTAAGAAAAGCCAATTGCAGCTATTTATCGACAAATCAGCGGGGATTCTAATTTTGATCAGCAATTACAGCAATATGAGTCTGTATCACCACGTGGACTGATCTCAGAAGTTCAGTCTCAGCCGCATTGAAAAAACTCTTGTGAAAGCCTAACTTGCATCATTCGAAACAGGATGCTGTCAATCGAGTGTCTCATTTATTCTCAGCCGGTGATCCATTCTTATGAGTAACAATTCCCTGGAGACTGCTATTAAAGTCAATCCTAAAAAAGCCTTACAGCTCGTCACCGAGCTTATGGCGATCCCCGGCAAAAGTGGCGAAGAGGGACTGATCGCCGCGGAAATTAAAAGCCGCCTGCTCAATGCAGGGCTCTCCGAAACAATGATCCAGTTCGATACTGCCCATAAAAAAAGTCCCATCGGCGGGCAGACGGGAAATATGATCGTCAAGTTACCCGGCACCATGCGGGGACCACGACGTCTGCTGATGGCCCACATGGATACCGTGCCCCTGTGTGTCGGTGCAGAACCGGTCAAAAAAGGGGATCTGATTCATTCCAGAAGCGATCTGACTGCACTTGGCGCGGATGACCGGGCGGGCTGCAGTGTCATCCTCAACGCACTGCTTACGATCCTTGAACAGAAACTCCCCCATCCGCCACTTACCTTCTGCTGGATGGTTCAGGAAGAAATCGGCCTGGTCGGCGTTCGCCTGCTGACGGCCAGCAAACTGAGAAAACCCAGGATGTGCTTCAACTGGGATGGTAAAATGTCGGATATGCTCTGCATCGGAGCAACCGGTGATTCCGGCATGCTGATCCAGATTCAAGGCATCGCCAGTCACGCCGGTGCTCATCCAGAATGTGGTGTCAGTGCCGCCGTGATCGCATCCCGCGCCATCGATGACCTCTACAGCAATGGCTGGCACGGGCTGGTGATCAAAGGGAAGAACACGGGGTCCAGTAATGTCGGCGTCATTGCGGGGGGCGCAGCAACCAATGTGGTCATGCCCGAACTGACCATCAAAGCGGAAGCCCGCAGCCACAACCCCCGCTTTCGACAGAAAATACTGGATGAATACAAAAAGGCATTCCTGAAAGCGGCTAAATCAGTGAAAAACAGCCTGGGACAACAGGGCAGCGTAACTTTCGAATCCTATTTGAAATACGAATCCTTCCGCCTGCCCGAAGAGGAACCCGCGGTACAGACAGCGCGACTTGCCATTGAAAAACAGGGGGGACAGCCGGAACTGACCATCGCCAACGGCGGTCTGGATGCCAACTGGATGACCGCGCATGGTTACCCTGCAGTCACACTGGGATGTGGCCAACAGGACATTCACACTACCAGCGAAACCCTGATGATTGATGAATATCTCAAGGCCTGTCAGATTGGACTGCTACTGGCCACGGCGACAGAGTCCGCCTGAAAATACTCACTCGAATTACACGAAACAACAGTCAAAGATCCTGATTGAATGAGCGACCCATCCCTGCCCTTCAAAGATATGTGGAGTCACCTGCAGACGCTGGTCAATCGCCAGTTGGAAGAGGCCCTCGATCACTCAGCTGACTGCCCGCCGATTCTCAAACAGGCAATGTCTTACAGCCTCTCCGCAGGCGGAAAACGATTGCGGCCGATTCTGGTACTACTCAGCTGTGAAGCCTGCGGTGGTGATCTGAAAACCGCTTTCCCGGCTGCCTGTGCCATCGAAATGGTCCATACCTACTCCCTCATCCATGATGATCTGCCGGCCATGGACGACGATGCACTACGTCGCGGATTACCCACCAGTCACATCAAATTTGGCGAAGCAAATGCAATCCTCGCCGGCGATGCCCTGTTAACGCGTGCTTTTGAACTGCTGGCAAACGAGATTGATATAAAGTCCTGTGCAGCAGCATGTTGTGCCGACCTGGCGAATGCCGCCGGCGCTGTGGGAATGGTCGGCGGACAGGTCGCTGATCTGGAATCAGAGCATCTCGACAATCCCACACTCGAAATTCTGGAAGCCATTCATAAACGTAAGACAGGTCGCCTGATCTGCAGTGCACTCACCATGGGAGCCCGCATCGGCGGAGCAGATTCGGAAACACTGAAAAGCCTGGAAAGATACGGCACCTGCATAGGTTTGGCATTTCAAATAACCGATGACCTCCTTGATTTAACCGGTGATGAAGAAAAAATGGGAAAAGGCGTGCGAAAAGACGCCGAACACGGTAAATTAACCTACCCATCCCTGATTGGCGTTGAAGAAAGTCGACGACGCTCTCAAAATTTAATTGAAGAAGCGTGCCTCTCGATCGCCCCACTTGGGAGCCACGGCCAACGATTGGAAGAACTGGCCCACTTTATATTAGAACGAGACCACTGATGAACATCGAAATTCTACCACGGATCAAGTCGCCACTTGATATGCAAACTTTATCCGGGACTGAACTCGAAACGCTGGCTGCCGAAATTCGTGAAGTTTTGTGTACCGTGGTGGAGGACCGCTCGGCACATTTCGCGAGTAATCTGGGAGTGGTAGAACTCTGCATCGCCCTGCATATGTCCTACGACTTCTCCCGGGATCGACTCATCTGGGATACCGGGCATCAGATTTACCCACACAAATTACTGACGGGACGCTACTCCGAAATTTCGACCATCCGCCGCAAAGGCGGCCTGATGGGCTACCCCAATCCGGAAGAGAGTGACTACGACCTGTTCATGACGGGGCACGCAGGCGCCAGCGTCTCCACGGTCCTCGGGCTCAAAGCCGGCGACGATTTGCTGGGAGAATCAAACCGTAAGTCAGTCGCAGTCATCGGTGATGGAGCGCTCCCCTCAGGCGTCGTTTTTGAAGCCATGAATAACGCTGCGGGCATGGACCAGGATGTACTCGTCATTCTCAACGATAACAAAATGGGAATCTGTCCCCGCGTGGGCGGGCTGGCCAGGTATCTCGATAAAGCACGCGTGGCTCCCTTTTATAATGGCCTGAAGCGCGACGTCTCCTGGCTCCTGAATAAACTCCCCGTGGTAGGCGAGTCCATGGAAAATACCCTGGGCAGTTTCAAAGAAGCAGTCAAAGGTTTCCTGCATGGAGGCATGCTGTTTGAAGAGATGGGCTTCCGCTATATCGGCCCCGTGGATGGCCATGATATTGAATCGTTGACCGGTTATCTGAAGATGATCAAAAACATCAAAGGTCCGGTCCTGCTGCATGTATTAACAGAAAAAGGACACGGTTTTGAACCGGCGACCAATGATCCTGTTTCATTTCACGCCCCTGCTCCCTTCCAGAGAAACGAAGAAAACGAAATCGTGCCTGTGGAAAAGCCGGGCAGCAGTTCTCCCAAAGCTTTTACCGATGTCGTCAGCAGTTCCATTTTCCAGGCAATGACCGACAACGAACGGGTCGTCGTGCTCACTGCAGCGATGTGCGCGGGAAATAAGCTTGGAAAAGTACGTGACGGCTTTCCCGATCGCTTCTTTGATACCGGGATCTGTGAAGCCCATGCCGTCGCCTTTGCAGGCGGGATGGCCAAAGCAGGTCTGCGGCCCATTGTCGATATCTACAGTACTTTTCTGCAGCGAAGCTTCGACCACATTTTCCAGGAAGTCGCGTTGCAGAACCTGCCCGTTACGTTCTGCATGGACCGCGCCGGAATCGCCGGAGAAGATGGTCCTACCCATCATGGTGCCTTCGATAATGCCTACATGCGGTGCTTTCCGAACATCGTCAACATGTCTCCCGGCGATGCACTGGATGTCGAACCCATGCTCGAATTTTCACTGCAGCACGATGGACCGACGGCCATCCGCTACCCCAAAGCAGCCGCGGATTCGGTCGAACGTCAAGTCGCCCCGGTGGAACTGGGCAAATCCGAAGTTTATATCTGGGGCAAAGACGGCATGCTTATCGCATTTGGATCGCTGTTCACCAGTTGTATTCAGGCTGCGGAAAAACTGCGTGAAGAAGGACTCGATGTGGGTGTCATCAACGCCCGCTTCTCCAAGCCACTCGATACGGAGGTCATCCATCAGGCCCTGCAGGAATCGGGCTTTGTGATTACCATTGAAGAAGGTACACTTTGTGGCGGTTTCGGTTCTGCCGTACTCGAGTCGGCAAATGATGCGGGATTAAACACCAGTCACCTCAAACGACTTGGGATCCCGGATCGGTTCATCGAACATGGAAACCGCAAGGAATTACTGGCTGACCTGGGACTGGACGTTGCTGGAATCACCGCAACGGCCCGTGAACTGGCACAGCAGACCAAAGTGGCAATCAACGATTAGTTACGTCTCGCATTCTCCAATCTGTATGGACGCTTGATTTACGGAGTCTTCCGCATGTTTTCACTGAGTTCTGTTTCTGATGTACGGATTCCCGGTTTTCTCTGCCTGGCGCTGGTCAGCCTTGTTCTGTCAGCGTCTGCGACACCCCCCGCTCTCGCGGAAACTTATGAATTCAGAGAACCCGTTCAGGACGCGCGTACTTTCAACGTGAATTCCACCGTCCGGGTCAAGGGACAGTTGGAAACGGCGATCAAAACCGGACAGGCCCGCTCGCTGGCACTCGACGTCGATGGAAAATTTCAATACCTCGAACGACGACTGCCCGGAACCGGACGCGATGCAGAAGCATTTCGCTCACTCCGTTATTATGAAGCAGCCACAGCCACCATTGACGTTCAAGGCCAGAAAACCTATGCCCGCGGCAGTGACAAGCATCGACTCATCGTCGCCGAAGGCACACTGGAAGGCCTCTCCCTGCATGCCCCCCACAGCCATCTCCAGCCCTCCGAAGTGGAACTGCTTAACTCGCCCGGAGACAGTCTGCCAGTCCTGGCATTGTTACCCCAGTCGGATGTTGAAGTGGGAGAAGTCTGGACTCCGGACCGCTGGGTTCTGCAGTCACTGACCGGACTGGAAGCGGTCCTGAAATCCGAATTAACCTGCCAACTGGATTCCGTGGAAGATCAACTGGCCACGATCAGTTTCAAAGGCAGTATTGAAGGCGCGACCGTTGGTGCGCAAACTGAGATTACAGTCAAAGGCAAACTGCAGTTCCGCCTCGATCACAACTACATCAGCCAACTGGAACTGCAGCAGACGGAAAAACGCTCGGTCGGATCTATCAGCCCGGGGATGAAAGTGACCGCGGACGTCAACTGGACGCGTTCCATTGCGAAGGCCCCCGGCCCGTTAACTGATGAAATCCTGGCATCCATTCCATTGGAGACCAGCCCGGAAGCAAAATACCTGAGCTTTGAACCTCCCTGGGACATCCGGTTATTACTGCCTCGTGACTGGTATGTCTTCCATCAGACAGGGCAGGTCGCCGTCTTACGTCTGCTCGATAAAGGCAGCCTGGTCTCACAGGCCAATATCTCAAAAATCCCGACCATGAAAGCGGGAGAACACACCACTGAAGAGCAGTTCCAGCAGGATATCCGCACTTCGCTGGGAGACAAACTTGTCGAGATTCTCAAAGCAGAAAACCTCTCGACAGATGATGGACGCTTCATCCACCGCGTCACGGTTGCCGGGAAAGCAAACGACATCCCTGTTCAATGGATTTATTATCTGTGCGCTGCCCCCTCCGGCAGACAGATCTCGTTTGTCTTCACCGTAGACGAGAAACTGGTCAAGGAACTGGATAATCGTGACACGGATATCGTGCTGAGCCTGGAATTTCTCGAACCCAAACCAGCGCCCGTCCAGGCAACTCCCCTGGATGGTAACAAGCGTAAATAGCCGAGCAGGTTCTCTGCTGACAGAACTTGAGATGCAGCCGGGCCGGATCCCATCGGGATTATAATCCTCACGACCATTGCAATCGGTCACAGAGTTTCGGGATAGATCAGGGATTGCCCTGCACTTCACCACGAAATGCGCACTAAACTTCAGTCACCTGCTTGCAGTTTCCTGATTTTTCCAGGTAACCCATTTCAGATCAGTCGCATTTCAAACAATTTCCTTCCCGGACAGGAAGAGAATTATGACGCCAGTTCTATCAACATCATTATCAACTCTGCCCACTGAAATAATCATCTGTTTCGGTGTGGGATTGATGATTGCGGTCTTACTCGGCTTTACTGCCGGCTATTTCCTCGGCAAGAGTGCGCCGGCGCGTAACTTCCGCCGTGCCCGGAAACATCTTCAGAACTGTTATCAGCACGTCAGAGAAACACTCGATACTGCCTGCACTGCCTGCTCCCTGCTCGAAAAATTTCCAGGCACCATCCTGACCAGTGAGCAGACGCGGGAACTGAACTCCAAACGTACCAGCCTGCTGTCACTGATCAATCGACTGGTGGAACGAAAAAGTGCAGAACAGGACGCGCCCCCGCCCCTCACAAAACAGGAAAAAAAGAAACAGCAGGAGTTTCCGGCGTTACAGTGGGCATTCCAGCCGGAACACTCACATCTCAAGCTGCCTGATTCTTCTGCTTTCGAAGCCAATCTGGAAATGATGCTGCTGACAGGAACTGCAACGCAAAACAACAGCGGACTGTTACTCGTGCAGATGAATCAACACGACCAGCTCAAAGAACGCTTCGGGATCATGGCCCCTGTCAAGTTTATGAAAACCTTTTCCCGCCTGATCATGCACAATGTACGGGATGAAGATGTCATCTGTCTCTGGAAGTCAGACACGCTGGCGATTCTCTTGCCTGGCGTTGATGTCGATGCCGGCCAGAACTGTGCAGAAACGATTCGGGAAGCGATTCGTCATCATCATTTCCGCCTGGAAAGCAACAGCCCGGAAGTAGTCGTGACTGCGAGTCTTGCTTATCTCAACTGTGTACCCGGCGATTCTGCCGAGCTGGTTCTGGAGCGTGGCTTACATGCATTGATGCAATCCCAGAAACAGGGACGCAATCAGTTAATCATTCAGGACAGCCACTCCTACGAACACAAACAGGCGATTTGAACCGAATCTGCAGCCGGGCTTTACTCTAGAGCGCATCACATTTAACCATAACATCTCTCAATCTATTATACTCGATTCAAATGCCCCTGGAGACGCTACAGTAAAACTGGACACAGTCTAAGGCATACCGGAGTCGGATCGTTCCACTGGCATTTCACTGATCCACTGCCCGATCAGATCGACTGCTTCCTGATGCACGACCCGATTTCCAATATTAGGCATCCTTGCTGCCAGATCACTGGACTGCAGACGATGCATCAGGATCGACTTCTCAGGGGCACCGGGAACAATGTCATAACTGTGACCTCCCGATCCTCTGCCTGCTGCCACCGGATTTTTCCAGACGCCCCACCGGGCCGGATCCTGTTGCGAAAAACGCAAGTCCAGCCCCGTCGTGCGGGCATTCCCGCCCGGGCTGTGACAGTGGGCACAGTTGACAGCCAGATAGGCACGGGCCCGTTGATCGACCGTACCGGAATGAGGATCAGAAAAATCGGGGAGCTTGCTGATCTTGTTCAAGCCGGGAGTTCCCTGCAACAGACCTTTACGCGTCAGGTAGGCTAACTGATTTTCTTCCCCGTCTGCATAGTGATTCATACGATTCAAATTCGCAGCGGCAGGACCAATGGGCACGTACTTGTCATGCTGGCTGTGGCAACTGATGCATTGATTCGCATTGGGCACCAGATGCCGCGTCGATCGCTTCTGACCATCAGAGTGAATCCAGGAAACATCAATTTCCCCGCCTCCCAGGCTGAGCGCGGCATCGGTCTGTTCTTCATTCCAGATGTAGGAATATCCATACCAGCCGGATTCTTTCAGAAACTCCACGCGAGTTTCCAGCAGTCGCTCACCAGCAGCAGGATTACGCTGATCCTTCAGATAAGAAAACGTTTTGACTAACATGCTGCCTGTCGGAAACTCCAGCACACCGGATTCCTGAAATCGGATTTTTTCTCCCTGCGGCAGACGTACGAAACGATGCTTGGTGGTGTAATCGGTAAACAGCGTTGTCAGCAGATCGTAGGGGATCACGTCATCGGTAGGCTCCTGTGTCGCTCCCGTTCCCTGGAACAAACCGAGTTCCGACAGTTTACCCGGGGCATCATAATAGACCTGTAATGACCGGTTTTTATTCGGCTCCGGTTGTCCATGAGGCTGGAGTTCCACCGGCTTCAGCGCTGGCAGCCTTCCGGTAAAAGACGACATATCAGCCTCGGGCCTGTATTTTCCGGTCGCAATATTTGCTGGTGTCAGATTTCCGAAATCGATATTCAGAAATCGGATGTCTCCGTTATCAGCCAATCGCAGGCTCTTTTCAGCTGGCATCTTTCCATCGACCAGCTTGCGAGTATCAATCACGCCATCGTAAACAATCTCGGGTAACGTGGTGCCTGTCATTGATTTCAAAAGCAGCCCCAGTTCCCCGTCGGGATCCTGGCCTCCCCCCTGTATCTGATTGTCGTGAATGAAAATGCCTTCCGGATAGGGATCATAGTCTGGGTCCTTCATCTTTTTACCAAAGATCAGAAAACTGACGACAGACACATTGAACGAACGATTATCCCTGATGAGATTCTCAAAGATTTCCACTTCGTCCGTGGCCATCACCAGAATCCCGGTTCCGGCAGGGACAGAGGCTACCATATTTCCTTCGGGCGCAAAGTTCGCGAGGTTATTTTTGAAAATCCGATTTTGAAACAGCCTGACATGCCTCCCATTTTTCAGAGGCAGTCCGGGCAGATCAAAGACCAGCAACCCGCCGGTATTTCCCGTCACAACGTTCCCATACACGTCGGCATTGACGGTATTTTCGATTTCAATACCGGCAACATTCGCTTCCGCGCGGCTGTTGCGGACAATGACATCAGTCGACTGCCCGACATAAATGCCCGCATCCGCAGCACCAATGGCGACACAGTTTTCGATCAATACGTTTTTGCATTGCACCGGATACAATCCGTAAGCACCATTCGTCGTTTTCGGCCCGTCGGTCCACTCGGTACGGACACCGCGAAAGGTGACATTCTCTGCTCCTAATACTTTGATGGCATTGTGACTGGTATCTTCAACGGCAAAATTTTCCAGAACCAGGTTATCTCCACTGGCAAGCAGTCCGAAACTGCCATCTGTCTGGTTCTTGAAAGAGAGCACCGTTTTTTCATGCCCCTGCCCGCGTATGGTGACATTATCGGTCACCAGGTTTAAGCCAGACTGCAATTCATAGTGCCCTGCTTTAAGAATCAACACATCACCGGGAACCGCCTGAATCAGGCGCGACTGAAATTCAAACTGAAAGTCTGGCCCGGGTGAAAAAGTATACGTGGATGCTTCCAGCTTGAGTGGCTGTTTTTTCTCGGCTCCTGTCACATCAGCAGCACTCAGCAAACCACTTCCCAGGACCAGCAGCGACAGGATCATCGCCCGGCAACATGTCATCCGTTGATTAAGCACCATATCAAAGATACCTGTTTAGAAATGAGTTGAGATGAATTTGTTATTTTAACGCAACCGTTAATCCGGTGCGCAACAGATTGCCCAGTGAGGGTTTCGTATACAGGTCCAACAGACGCCAGCCGACAGCTTCCGGATTGGGATGTGATGGAAACCAGACTGGTTTGGGGAACAGGGTTAATGGACCGTAGAGCACAGTTTTCTCCACGTCAGTCAGGAAGTAAGTATTATGCACATTTCCAATCCCACTGACGACATCCTGCAATGTCGCTCCCGGTGCCCCTCCCCAGGGAGTCGTCATGAACGCGTAATTCAAAGCCGGCCAGTGATTAATCCCCACGGCTCCGTAGTTCAACTTTCCAATACAACGCTCCAGGATCGCGTGATCTGATTTGCGAAACGCATCGGGAACCGTAATCGTGGCACACAAAGTCCCCCACACATCCTGATTCACAAATTCAACCGCCCGCTCCAGAAAATCTGAGACTGATTCCGCCCTCAATGCAGTTTCCGCGCAGACACAGACGAATGATTCTTCCTGAAACAGATGAGGTGACTGCGCCGGATCGGCATCGCGAATCAGTCTCCAGGGTAAATACTCTCTGTCATCAGGTTCAGCGCCGGCAAAACGTTGCCAGCGTTCGGGCGCGCCCGGATAATAAGCGTAGCGTCGAGGAATCTGTTGCAACTTCTGTTCGATCATCGTCAGAAATCGATCCCGGTCCGGCCAGTTGGCGGAAGTCACAATGACCTTGGTCGCCAGGCAGTTGAAGGAAGCATTATTCACGATGGAAGCCGCAATGTTTTCCGCCTGAAACTGTAACTGTTTTTCGGAGTAGTGACCGGGAACAATAATCCACGGAGAAACATTGCCCAGTTCACTCGTCACCGGGATCTCCCGGAGAGGCTGGTTACTTTCTATTCTCGCACGACGTTCTTCCGGATCACTGCCCCAGACAATCGCATCATGGGTTTGAGTCGAGCCCGTAATATGAAGCCGTTCGACCGCGGGATGCGCAACCAGGTAAGCGCCAACCTCTGCTTTACCGTTGACAATCCTCAGCAGCCCGGCATCAATCAGCGGGGCAAAGGACCGCTCGAACACCGGCTTGAGGTATGCATTCACCGGATTCATTTTCAGCAGTACCCGTTCGCCATCCTGCAGAATTTTCGTCAGCACATCAGTCGCGGGGATCGCTGAAACATTGCCTGCTCCCAGCACCAGTGTCAGGGGTAAAGCAGAGTTTTCCGAACTTTCCAGGCGAGTCAGATCAAACAGGTTTGCTGTAGTCGTTCCCGGTTTCAGCCAGGCTTCCGCCGTCAATCCATAAAACACCAGAGCATCATAAATCCCCGACGTCGGAAACACGGGTACCCGAATCTGCTCTCCCGCTTTTAACTCAGGTTTTCCCGGTAATCGCGGCTTACCGTCGTCTTTAACGGCTTTCAGACTGAGCAACAACACCTGCAGAAACCGGGCCACTGAGACCGGGCCGGCTAACACTTCTTCTGCGCAGGCAGCGTCCTCCCGCGGGATCTGTTTCGCCTGGCACGCCAGATCAACCCAGTCTCTGGCGGCCTGGGATAGACAGCGCAGACACTGCTCGGTCAATTCAATCCGGCGGGCCACTGACAGTCCCACCTCTGACTGGCTGGACTCTGTCAGTTCTTCCAGCGCCTGGTCGATTTCAGACAGGTTCAAACCCTTCACACTTTGTCGATGCAGAGTCACTTCCCCCTCAGTTTCTAAACCGCACTCAAGTTCGAGTCGTCAGTAAAGGCTTGTTTATGGAGCCTCTACCACTTCCCCACCCTGGATGGTAGAGAGAGCCTGATAGGTTCCCAGGTCAACATTCTCACTGATGAAATGGACTGACCCATCTGCATAGAGAAAGTGGGCTCCCCCCACATGTTGACTGCGGAAATTGCTGGTGGCATCTGCCCCGGTTCCAAACGTGCAGTCTGTGAAGTTGGCCAGATCGATCAGTGTTTCAGTGGTAAATTTCTTGTTGATGCGGTCGGAAGTACTTCCGAACACACTCGCACGAGGCCCCATGAACAGGCCTGCCTTGAAATCGGATGGGGGAGGCTGCGCGATCATCCAGCCTTGACTTGCTTCGACCGGCGTCGCAGGCCCGGTGGTGCAGCCCTGACCTTCACATAATTTGAATTGAGGTCCGGTCGCTGCTTCACCCATGGCAATCGTGTTACTGGAACCATCCATGATGTCTGACATGCGTGCGCCGCGGTTGAGGTCAAACATCCCTTTCACCGCACTGGAATGATTGCTGGAACTGCACCAGGCGACATTCGATCCCCGACACATGATATAGGTGGTGATTCCATAAGTTCCGCCGGCGGGAACGACACTGGCAAGAGCAGGCTCATTGATCGGATTCGCGCCCACATTGGAAGGGCAGGCAAAAATGGGCAGCACCGTCCGCGCGACTGCGGGAGCCTGTTGTTCCCAGGGCTTGACGGAATCATAAAGATTCGAGAGGTTCGCCTGATCAAAATAAGGCAACATCATCACAATCCCGCTCGCAAAAAAATCACCCCCACCTGATGAACCAGTGCGGAGACTGGCTCCCAGGGGAAACATGCGGTGGGCTTCGTGGTAATTGTGCATCGCCAGTCCGAACTGCTTCAGATTGTTTTTGCACTGCGTTCGACGGGCTGCCTCACGGGCCTGCTGGACGGCAGGCAGCAGCAACGCAATCAGAATAGCAATGATTGCAATTACGACTAACAATTCAATGAGTGTGAATCCTCTCCTCAGAGGCTTACGACGTTGCATAGCGCTTCTCCTCGCATTTCCAGATGATTGATGAAAGGTCTTAATCGAAAATATCAGAATTCTGGTAAGCCGCTTGGAAACGGACCACTCAGTGAAAAGACGCGAACACACACTCCGAAAGCGATCCCTTTTTGAAATCCTGAAGACCCAGACAGAATTCCACCCTAACCAGACTGTCGAACGGGTGAATTCACGACTTCAAAATCATCACGCAAAGGGAAACTTCACAACTCATAATTATCTATTCTCAAAGGAAAAACCTCCTGGCTCTTTAAATTGTGAGCCGGATTCAGTGTTTTTCTTCGAAAAAAAGAATAGATAACCGGTAACGTTACCGTTACTATTTATCTCGATGTTAAACCCGCCGCTTTTCGATTTCAACAAAAATCTGAAAAATTACTGGTTCATTACGATGACAGGGAACTCGCCCCCGGAATTGCCCTTCTTCCCTTCCACAAGTGCTCCAGCTATACTTCAGATTCCTTTCCACATACGGAGCCAGCATGAGTTCGACTGAAGTCGGGAAAATCCCCCCCAAAAAGGAAACCAGTTCACACGACGCCATCCTCAAAGCTGCCATCGCAGAGTTTGCTGAACGGGGTGTGGAGGGAGCCCGGATCGAAGCGATCGCCAGGCAGGCGAAATTCAATAAATCCCTGATTTACCGCTATTTCAACGACAAACAGGGACTGTTCGAAGCGGCCCTGAAAAGCAAACTCGAAGAACGAAACGAAAGCGTTGAGAAAATTCCTCGAGAACTCTCCGAGGTCCTGCAGTTCTATTTCAAGGAAAACCTGCGTGATCAGAATTATGTGCGTGTCCTGCTCAACGAAGCGCAACAGAATCAGGGAGAACCGCTGATCGATGAAGCATGGCGCAGAGAGTACTACCAGAACCACATCGAACGCCTGAAGCTATCACAGTCTGAAGGAGCCATTTCTGAAGAGCTTGATCCTGACTGCCTGATGCTGATCTTTACCGCGCTGGTCTTTTTCCCCGCCACTCTGCCTCAAATGGCACAACTCATATCCGGCCATAAAGTCGACTCTGATGAATTTCAGACTCACTGGAATGCCTGCCTGCAGACCATCACCAGACTGCTGCAGCCTCGATAGCCCGCTTCCGCTATCCAATCGCAAACAGCGGAACGTAAGCACTTGAATAAATTCACCTTACGAACATCTTACTGGCAATAATATTTCTCCTCGGAAGCAAGGCTCTGAATTCCCCAGGCTCGGATTGGAATCAAGATCCGCACATTACCGAATTCCTGTAAATAAAGACCAACACTGCTCCTTCCGCCGACGTATTAAATCCTACTGGACCCCGAAAGGACTGAAATTGTCTTTCTCATCGTATTTTTCTGTTTAAAACGATCACTGGCAGACAGTTGTAAAAAGATGGTCCAGGAAATGTCACCTTGTTCTGTTTTCTCTGATCCTATAATATCAAACGGCTGACATTCGTGAGGCTCTGCTCGACTGCAGATCTCACTAACGGTTTTTCTATATCACTTCAAATCCAAGTAACGGACGAAACTTATGAAGTTAAATCCTCCCTCAAAAGCGGCCTCTGCTCTCAGTCTTTGTATGGTTTTCCTGTTGGGAACCGCTATTTTTGCGCAGCAGGCTACTGTTTCTGATTCAGCCAGTGATTCGACCACAGCCAAACGGGTCTGTGCGATGGTCAGCCGCTTTCATATCAGTGGCAAACCCATCAATGATGAAATTTCTCAAAAACTGATGAAGCGTTTCATCAAACAACTCGATCCGCAAAAACTGTATTTTTATAAATCAGATATTGAGGGTTTCGACAAGGACAAAACTCAGCTGGACGACAAACTGGCTGTGGGTGATGTCAACTTCGCTTATGAGTCATTTGATCTTTACCTGAAGCGACTTGAGGAACGGATGGAATATGCTCAGCAGCTGGTTGATGTCGATCATGACTTTAATATTGATGAATCGATTGTCGTCGATGCCAAAGAACAGGACTTTGCCAAAGATCAGTCAGAGATGAATGAACGCTGGAGAAAGCGTGTCAAATACGATCTGCTGAATCTGATCCTCGAAGATACCAAGCTCGAAGAAGCACGCGAACAGTTACACAAACGCTATCGCAACAATCTGCGAACCATGGCACAGACTGATAAGTCTGAAAAACTGGAAATGTACCTGAGCTCTCTGACTCACTGCTTTGACCCTCACTCCAGCTATATGTCTCCCCAGACCCTGGAAGACTTCCGTATCAGCATGGAACTCAGCCTGGACGGCATCGGTGCCGCCCTGCGGTCTGAAGATGGTTTCACTGTCGTTGCCGAAATCGTACCCGGCGGTGCAGCTGATGCCGACGGACGCCTGAAACCCGGTGATAAAATCGTCGCCGTCGCTCAGGAAGATGGCGAATTTGTTGATGTCGTGGAAATGAAACTCAGCAAAGTCGTCCGCTACATTCGCGGCAAACGCGGCACCATCGTCCAGTTGCGGGTCAAGAAAGAAAAGAACAATGCCGTTGAAACTTACGAACTGACTCGGAAAAAAATCGAGTTGAGCACTTCGGAAGTCAAAGGCAAGATTATTGAAACCGGAGAAAGACTTCCCGGCAAAACCGGTCGCATCGGCGTGATCAGTATCCCCTCTTTCTACCGCGATTTCCGCGGTGCTCAGCGGGGTGATGAAAACTTCAAAAGTACCGCCCGTGATGTTCGCAAAGTACTGAATGACTTCCGGGACCAGGGTGGCGTCGATGGTGTCGTTGTCGACCTGCGATTCAACGGTGGTGGTGCACTCAGCGAAGCCATCGAAGTCTCCGGCCTGTTTGTCGATGAAGGCCCGGTTGTGCAGGTCAAACAGATGGACGGCGAACGGAAAGTCCACAGCGATGTCGAACCTGGTGCTGTCTATACGGGACCGCTGGTTGTTGTCTGTAACCGGCTCTCCGCATCCGCTTCAGAAATTTTTGCTGGTGTGATTAAAGACTACAAACGCGGTATCATTATCGGTGACACCACGACACACGGTAAAGGCACCGTGCAGAATGTCATGCCTGTGAGCAACCAAATGTTCACCTTCCTGCGAGACCAGGACCTGGGTGCACTGAAACTGACGATCAACCAGTTCTATCGCGTTAACGGTGACAGTACCCAGAACCGGGGCGTTCGCTCTGACATTGTACTGCCTTCACTGATTGACAATATGGATCTGGGCGAATCCTTCCTGGATGATGCCATGGAGTTTGATCAGACAGAGGTTGCCCAGTTCGCTCCTGTCGGCCTGGTCAGTCCCCAGATTCTGGATCAGCTGAAACAGTCCAGCGCAAAGCGGATTGTCGCTGACAAGGAGTTCAAGGAAACCCAGGCAGAGATCGACAAATACCTGGAGAAGAAAAACCAGAAAACCATTTCTTTGAATGAGACTGTTCGACGCAAAGAACTGTCCACTGACAAAGACAAAGAAGATAAGAAAAAGGAAGAAGAAGAAAAAGCAAAGAAAGAAGCAGCTGACAAAGAGATATTCAAAAAGGATCACTACAACGACGAAATCCTGAATATCACTGTCGATTACATGAACGTACTCAAAAACATGAATACCGTTCAACGTTAATCCTGCTTCAACCTTAAACAGAATTCCCCCTGACTCCGGTCTCTGACTTCAGAGACCGGAGTTTTTTATTTCGATCTCTGCCTGACATCTCTATTTTACTGTCGGAACATTCACTTCATCCGATAATGACTGCCTGGAACCGGAGTCGCGGGATCGCTTATAATGAAATCAGATTCCTGTACCCGTGGTTCAGTTTCAGGTTCCGATATGCCAGGCTCAGAAGTTCTTCCCCGCTATAATCCACAACAGACTTACGAGTGGAATTACGAGCACGCCCCCGAACCCGTTCACCAGGAAATTCCCGCTGTCCCGGGCTCATGGTCATTTTGCGGACTGCCGGTCCCCTCTCCCCTGGGGATTCCCGCTGGTCCCTTATTAAACGGGAAATGGGTCCTGTATTATGCCAGCCTGGGCTTTGATGTGCTGACCTACAAAACCGTTCGTTCCGCTTCCCGCGTCTGTTATCCCCTGCCCAATCTGCAACCGGTGCAGACCTCCTCACTGAAAGGAACTGAATCCGAGGTGTCACTGTCCGCAGAAATGCAGGGCAGCTGGGCGGTCTCCTTTGGAATGCCATCCGCGGATCCCGATGTCTGGCGCCGTGATGTGGAACAGACCCGCAGGCAACTGCCGGAGGAGAAGCTGCTTTCTGTCTCTGTCGTAGGCAGCCTGCAGCCTGACTGGTCACTTGAAGATCTGGCGGATGATTACGCGCGCTGTGCAAAGTGGGCCATCGAGAGTGGTGCCGACTGCATCGAAACCAATTTTTCCTGTCCGAATGTCTGCACACGAGATGGACAGCTCTACCAGCAGCCTGCAGCGGCGGCCCTGGTTGCCAGCCGTGTCAAAGCAGTCACAGGTACGATTCCGTATCTGATCAAAATCGGCCACCTGTCGGCCCGAGCGGACGCCCGGGAATTTCTCCAGGCGGTGCTGCCGTTTGCTTCCGGAATTGTCATGACCAACAGTGTGGCCACAACCGTTGTGAATCAGCAGGGAACTCCTCTTTTCTCAGGAGAACAGCGCGGGATTTGTGGCGCAGCGACAAAACAGGTTTCCCTGGACCAGTTGCGTCTGTTTGCAGAGCTGATCTCAGAACTCCCCGCCGGACGACCTCGCCCGGATCTGGTTTCCTGTGGCGGAATCAGTACTGCCGACGATGCGCAGGCGTTTCTGGCCGCCGGTGCCAATGCCACCCATCTGGCGACGGCAGCCATGTGCGATCCTCTCATCGCCTGTCAGATTCGCAAAGCGCTGGCCGCCGCTTCCTGATCTCTCCACTGAGAACCTGGCTGACCCATCAAATCCTGCTTGCGCCAGCGTTTTTTCTGAATCGCCCCGTTTGTCGCTCGACCAGCAACCACGGGTACCGTAAGATGAGGTCATGAATGCCATTGTTGTCAAAAACCTGGAAAAAACCTACAAAGTCTACCAGAAAAATGAGGGAGTGTTCGCCTCAATCAAGGGATTGTGGCGGCGCGACTATAAAACGGTTCACGCTGTATCCGATGTCAGTTTTACGATTGAACAAGGGGAAATCGTCGCCTTTCTGGGTCCCAATGGTGCCGGGAAAACGACCACCCTCAAGCTGCTTTCCGGTCTGATCTTCCCCTCTGCGGGAGAAGCCACGGTGCTGGGACATGTACCCTGGAAGCGGGAAAATGAATATCGCCGCCGGTTTTCCCTGGTAATGGGACAGAAAAACCAGCTGTGGTGGGATCTGCCCGCCCAGGAATCGTTTCGGCTGCACAAAGAGATCTACCGCATTGATCCACAGCAGTATGAACGCCGCATTGATGAGCTGACCAGCCTGCTCGAAGTCCGCCACCTGATCGGACAACCGGTACGGGAACTCTCGCTGGGAGAACGGATGCGGATGGAACTGATTGCCGCCCTGCTGCATAAACCGGACGTATTACTCCTGGATGAACCCACGATCGGTCTGGACGTGGTTTCGCAGCGCCGCGTGCAGGAGTTCCTGAAATACTATCAGATCGAACAGAAAACGACCGTTGTTCTGACCAGTCACTACATGAAAGATGTGGAGGCCCTCTGCAAACGCGCCGTCATCATCAATCAGGGGCAGATTAAACATGATGGCCCCCTCAGTGATATCCTCGATCGATTCAGTAATTATAAAATCATGGATGTACAATTTGATGGTGACGATATGCCCCGCGACTTTTCCCAATGGGGGGAAGTCATCGAGAATGAAGCACCGCGTGTGAAGCTGAAAGTTCCCCGTAACAAAATACCGGAAATTCTCTCAAATCTCCTTTCCAAATATCGCATCCTGGATGTGGGTGTGCAGGAAAGGCCTTTGGAAGAGGTGATCGCAGAAGTATTCACCGAGCAGAAAAATGATGCCCGGCGTCTGCAGGACGAACAGAACGTCCTGCAGTCTGCCTCTGATTGAAACCATCCTCTCCCGATCTGAATTTCTCTCCCGTTGATAACAGACCTATGATTGCCAGCCTGCGAACTCACTGGATTATCCTCAAGACCTCGGTCGAGGAACGCCTCGTTTATCGAGGAGACTTTGTCTTCGCCACATTCGTCAGATTCCTCCCCATCGTCACCCAGATTTTTCTCTGGGGTGCGATCTATGGCATCCATTCCACGAAACCCGTCGCTTCCATCAAAGGCTACAACTACCAGGAAATGGTCGCCTATTACCTCCTGGTCATGGTCGGTCGCGCGTTCTCCAGCATGCCCGGACTGGCCAATGGCATCGCTAATGATGTACGGGATGGAACGATTAAAAAATATCTGATTCAGCCGATCGACATGCTGGGTTATCTGTTCTGGGCCCGCATGGCGCATAAACTGGTCTATTACATGGTTGCGACCGGCCCGTTCATACTTCTCTTCTATCTCTGCCGCGATTACTTCACCGGCTGGCCGGATGCCTTTACCATCGGTGCCTGGGTGTTATCGCTGTTGATGGCATTTCTCGTCGGTTTTTTAATCGAGTCCCTGATCGGCCTGATCGCGTTCTGGTTCCTCGAAGTCAGTTCGCTGATCTTCATCTACATGATGCTGAACTATTTCCTCTCCGGACATATGATCCCCCTCGACCTGTTTCCGGAACCCTTAAGCAGCTGGATGCAGATGCTGCCATTCAAGTACCTCGCCTACTTCCCGGGAACCGTCATTCTGGGGAAATATACCCATCAGGAACTGATTTTCGAATTGTCTATTGAGGTCGTCTGGATCATTGTCCTGTTTTCTCTAAATCGCATCGCCTTTCAGCGGGGCATCCGTCGCTATAGCGCTTTCGGTGGATAAATCCCTGAATACAGGGATTTTCTGCCTTCACATACTCTTCATATCAGCCCGTTGAGGACTGATCTCTCTGTGGGAACTGTCAACTTTCCGGTTTTCTCCCTTAGACGAACTCCAGACGTTCTGCTAAAATCTATTCATAAGGGTTCAGGGCACTTTCTTCACAAGTCTCTATTTGTGTTACGAGAGGCTCCTCCTCCCACTGGATGACGAACTTAATTTCGTCTGTTCGTGTCCAGTCGTTATACCCGCCTGCTGCCTCACTTACGAATATCAAGATGATGAGCAAGCCCGTTCCCGCCGGTCAGGGTTTCGATTTTCAATAGTGCTGGTCGAAACCGGCGGTTACCAGAGATTTCTGGGCCTGAATGCGTCAATATGTCCTAACTAAAATAAATCAAATGTCAATTACCCCTATTATCCCCGGTGACGAAGAGGAACCTATCTACAATCGGCTGTTCTGGTTGTGCTACCTGGCGAATGTCATGCTGGTCACCGCGAACGCCATCACTTTCCGCTTCGCAGATCTGGTTACCTATCTGGGTGGAACCGAAGAACTGGTCGGCGATATTGTCAGCTGTGGCCTCTTCGTTGCTCTGATTGCCCGTTTCTTTCTTGGACAGGGCATCGATCGTTATGGAGTGAGGCTTCTCTGGGCTCTCTCTGCGGTAATCTTTGTCGTGGGTGCCGGTGGCATGACGCTCTGCCGATCCCTGGGCTGGGAAATATTTGCGTTACGCATGTGCTTTGCCACGGGGATCGCTGGTATGTTTACCTGCTCTGTGGTTCACATCCAGCAGAAAGTTCCTCACCACCGTCGAACCGAGGTGATTGGCAGTCTTGGCAGCAGTGGATTTGTAGGCATGATTCTGGGGACACAAACCAGTGACTGGATGCTCCATTCGTTTGCGCCAGGCAATGCACAGTTTTATGCCCTGTTCGGAATCCCCGCGTTTCTGGGGCTTTGTTATTTTGCGATCGTCATGTATG
>NZ_CAXAVM010000055.1:0-36588 GCF_963972345.1 uncultured Gimesia sp.
TAAATCAGCTGTTAGCCGAGTATTACCAGAAAGGAAGAATGGAAGCGCAGGATGTTTTTCTGACCGCCATTGAAAAAACCAATCAGATGACCGAAATTCTACGCACTCCGCCTTTATCTTCTGACGAACTGGAAGTGATTGTCAGCCAGATCAAGGAAAGTGATCACATCCATTCATGAAATTAACCTCTGATAATTCGATCAGCATCAGAACCCTGAAACAGGTCATGGATAAAACAATCAATGCCGTGGTCATTACTGACAGGCAGGGATTGACGACCTGGGTTAACAGGGGATTCGAACGCATCACGGGCTTTCAGTTTGATGAAGTCATCGGCAAAAAACCCGGCGATATGCTCCTGGGAGCCGAAAGTGATCCGCAAGTTGTCCGGAAAATGCGGTCTGCAATCGCGAATGCAGAACCTTTCGAAGTCACGATCCTCAATTATACAAAACAGGGAGATCGATTCTGGAATTACATTGAATGCATGCCGCTTTCTGAAGCAGACGAACACACGGGCTTCCTCGCGATTCAGACCGATGTCACTGCGACTATTGAATATCAGAACCAGCTGGTAAAGGCGAACAAGCGTGCGCAGGAGAACTCGGAACGTCTCCTGCTGGCTTTTGCCGGCGGACAGGTCGGCAGCTGGGACTGGAATACAATCGGGGATGAATTGTACTTCCACGAGAGCTGGGAGCATCTGGTGGGGGCAAAACCGGATACGCTCAAGCACAATCTCGAAACCTGGGAAAAACGCATTCATCCTGATGATATCGACAGTTTTAAACAACAGCTGGCATTGATTACGCATGAAAAACAGGACCACTTCGTTTCTGAGCACCGACTCCTGTGTGAACAGAATCATTACCGCTGGACGATGGCGCGCGGACAGGTCGTCGACCGCGATGAGGCTGGTAATCCTACCCGCATGGTCGGCGTCCACCTGGATATTTCCGAACAGAAACGCACGCAACAATCGCTGGATGAAAAAAATGTTCTGCTGCAAACCATTTTGGACGTGATCCCTTTTGCCGTTTCCTGGAAAGATGCCGACACTCGACACCTGGGCTGCAATGGACTTTTCCTGGAATTTTGGGGATTTAATGACCGTAGCGATGTCATCGGAAAAACTGATCGAGAGTTATCCCTCGTAGGTTATGATGCTGAAAACGTCATGGCTGAAGATCGTGCGATCCTCGAATCTGGTAAACCTTTGATGCATAAAATCGAAAATCGTATCACTAAAAATGGTGACTCGATAATCCTGGACACCAGCAAGGTGCCCCTCAAGCTTAATAACAAACCAACTGGGTTACTGGTTATTTCGATCGATGTTACCGAACTGGAAATGGCCCGGGAATCGTTACGTGAGAAGGAGATCAATCACAGACATGCAGGCCGCATGCAGGCAGTCGGGGAACTGGCAGGAGGCATCGCCCATGAATTCAACAATCTGTTGCAGGCAATCGGTGGATTTGTGACTTTTGCCCGGGATGAGATCTCCACCAGCACACAGGCCTATTCAGACCTTACACAGTGCATGACTGCAGTCAAGCGTGCAGTCCAGTTGACCGATCAATTGTTGCGATTCAGTCGTGTCGAAGAGGTACAAAAAAGCAAATGCAATTCTTTGATAATCATAAAAGATCTACGTGTATTGCTCCGTCCGTTATTACCCGAAAGTATCAAACTTGAGTTTGAATTAGACAGCACTCTTCCCCCGATCCTTGCCAATCCGCTCTTATTAGGGCAAGCACTGCTTAACCTTTGCATGAACTCTCGGGATGCAATGCCCGTCGGGGGAACGCTCACTATTGGCAACCGGCTTATTACAGCACAGCAGGAGGCCTGGATTGGGTTTTATGTCAAAGATACAGGCTTTGGAATTCCGGAATACATTCAGGACAGGATCTTTGATCCTTTCTTTACCACCAAAGAGGTCGGGGAGGGAACGGGGCTGGGACTCTCAATGGTCTACTCCACAGCCCAGGAGCATGAAGGCCGTGTGGAATACGCATCCCAGCCAGGTAAAGGTGCCCGATTCGAGATCCTGATCCCCGTTATCAAGGAAACCGACTCTTTAACCCGGCACCCGCAGATGGACCTGGTTGATGTGAATGCCAATATGTCCAACGTGTCGCATGTGAAATCAATCCTGGTAGCAGAAGACGATTCGATCGTGATGCTGGTCACCCTCCGCATGCTGGAAACTCTGGGATACCAGGTGCTGACCGCGAATAATGGTTGGGAAGCGGTTGAAATCTATCGCCAGGAAAAAGATCGTATTGATTGTCTGCTCTTTGATGTTTCGATGCCACTCATGAACGGTCCCGATGCCTACGAAGAAATCAGCGGCCAGGGCGATCCGCCTCCAGTCGTTTTCTGTACCGGATATGATGCAAATCAGAACTTGAAAACGACCCTTTCGCAACAGGGGGTCCATTTAATCTATAAGCCCTTCGATCAGGCGACCCTTGAAGAAGCGATTACCGGCGCCATTGTTAGCAGCCGCTGAGATTGACAACGTTCCATCTTGATCTGAACGTCCGGAAAGTTGCCTGCCCGGTCATTAGTGTGAGTTTCTGAGTCGGCTGAACAAAACAGGCACCTTTTCAGTCCAAGGGGATCGCTCGCTTCAGACCCAGATTGAACTGCAATAGTGGGTCGAGGCGCCTTTGCAGCAGGGAAACGAAAGGCTGATAGAGGTGGTTTCCTGAGTTCGGTTGCAAAATGGAAGGGCATGCTGCATGATGAAGAAACCGCCAGCGGATTGAGAGCCCATGACGAGTGTCGGCTCAATGCATTTCAGTTGCTCTATCAGAAAGTCGCTCCGTGGAAGTCGTTGTCTGCATCCCCCTTGTTCTGGAAAGTCATGACGCGTTTCGCGACCAGGTTCTTTCGGTGGCGCGCGACCGGTTTCTGTTCGCCGGGCAGATTCTGATGTCGATCGTAAACAGTGCCGCGGTGAAATGCGAGATTCATGAAGTGGATCCCGATATGGCGCTGGCGTTTGAACTCGGCGCGCAGCAGGCGATTCCCGAGAATGATCTCGCAGCGATCGCCGGTCATCGTTCGGTTATGTATCTAATCACCGATCGAACCGGTTTGACAGAACTGCATCAGTTGCACACCTTCATTGATGTCACACTTGAGTGTGGCGGGCTGGGAGTGAAGTTTGAGAATTCGGGCGTTGCACACAGTCTCAGTTCCTGGCAGCAGAAAAAGTTCTGTGAAAACAACCTGGATCTGTTGCAGTCGCATGTGATGCTGACCGGGGACGAAGACTCTTTCTACAGCACGGGCATGCATATCTTCGGCCTGCCTGATGCGGCGGTGCCGGCCAGTATCGAAAATCGGGCTGCGGCGCGTCTGTTAACGGAGTTCAATCATTATCGTATTTTCGAAGCGGCGCAGGTCAAAGATGGTCAGACCTTCTCACTGGCGGCAGACGCACCTCGCTTTCGCCTGCATCTGAAAGAGGACGAGATCAACGCGGGTCAGGAATGTTTCGTTAACCCTTACGGACGCTTCCTGCTGGAACCGCTTTAGCGTATTGCCTCTGAAGTTCGATTCAGTCTGTGATTGGGAGTATTGAGCCTTTGCAAAACAGAATCACTGTCGCCGCGTGTCAGTTGTTTGATGTGCAGGATGACCTGGAGCAGTCGCTGGCAAAGATCAAAGAGTATGCAACGCGGGCTGCTGCGGAGGGCGCGGCACTGGTTTGCTTTCCGGAATCGTATCTGCAGGGTTACACGACACAGGAAACACTCGCGCGAGAGCGGGCGCTGGATATTTCTTCCCGCCCGTTTGCTGACATATTGAAACAACTGGCGTCGCTGCAGCCGACACTGGTGATCGGTTTTATTGAGCAGGCAGAGGAGCAGCTGTTTATTTCCGCGGCCGTTGTCAGGCAGGGAAGACTGCTGGGCTGTTACCGGAAAACCCGGCTGGCGCCAGGGGAACGATTGTTCGATCCGGGTACGAAGACGCCGACGTTTGAAGTTGAGGGACTGCGGTTTGGTGTGAATATCTGTTATGAATTGAATCTTCCCGAGTGTGCCGCGACGATTGCTTCTCAACAGGCACAACTGATGGTCTGCCCCTGCTACAATATGCTGCACCCGGAGAATGCCGAATGGTGGAAGCATCGCCACAATGCCATTCGCGCCGAACGAACGCGGGAAACCGGACTCTGGCTGCTCTCTGCGGATGTAACGGGGAAACGCGACGGACAGATTGCCTATGGCCCGACAGCGCTGATTGACCCTGAAGGAACCGTCGTGGCGCAAGTTCCCCTGATGGAAGAAGGACTGCTGGTGCAGGAGATTACGTATTAGCTATCATATCAATGGAAGGAGTCATGAGCTGCCTGTCGCCAAATTTCAGTTTGTGATTGTGATTCCAGTCAGCGTGACAGCACTAAGGCGACTCGCTCTTCCGAACAGGGTAACGCCTGTCAATAATCGGTCTGAATTTTGAGTTGACGAGTATCAGGGAATGGCATATTGTTCACGTCTGTGAGTTTCTCTTTCTTACACGGAGGTCGCGATGTCACATCAAGTCAAACGCTTTGCCTGGCTGAAACGTGTTGGTTTTATCCTGAGTCTGATGTTGCTGGTGATTGTGACGGGTGTCTTTGTGGTTGCTGCAACTGCGGGGGGCTCTGCCAGCTGTACCCTGAACAGCGGTCGTTCCGTGACAACGAATTCCGATTCGTGGTATTTAGAGTCGCAGAGTTCTGGAGACACCGCGACGATCAACACGTCTGGATTTCAGATTGTGGTGGCTCCTCAGGAATTGCGTGTTGATGGCAAGGCGATTCAAACGATCGAGAACGGGGTAAAAAAAGTGACCGTCAATGTGCAGGATCGTCGGATAATCTTTCTTGCAGACGGCAAGTCAGTGGCGAACTATCCTCGTTGACGCGCAGAACATTACTCAACCCGTGCTTGCTTTCGCAAACCGGTTCAGCCGGATATCCCTTTCAGACAGATGTCTGATGTCAAACTGGCCGAACATCGCGTTACCGGTTTTGCCAGAGACTGTGCGATCCCCTCGCTGCAGTGTTCAACTGAAATCGTTGAATAAGTCGGGATTCATGTTGAACTTACGGTTCGAGTCAGGGTATTCTCGTCAGATGCAGGTCTGATCAATACAGCAGCGAAAATTCACCCGAGAACAGGAAGCAGGGAGTCGGCAGGGATGAAGTATGCAGGGTTCTGGATCAGGACGGTCGCGTACATGATTGATTTCGTCCCGATCAGTATCGTTGTGATGACGATTTTTTTGCTCTATACGGATTTCGGGCAGACGTGGATTACCTATCAGGCGGATCGTACGAACGTGGATGCCCGCGTGCAGTTTATGCAGGAACGGAACTGGATTCGGGAAATTTCGTTTGGCGTCTGGCTCGTGTATTGTGCGTTGATGGAAGGTTCTTCTTTTCAGGGAACACTGGGGAAACGGCTGATGGGGATCCGCGTGGCGGACCGGCAGGGAAACCGGATTTCCTTCGGCTGTTCGATCATTCGTAACCTGTCCAAGATAACTTCTTATCTCCCTTTTCTGGTGGGCTTTTTCTGGGTCGCGGGTTCTCCGCAGAAACATGGATGGCACGACATGCTGGCGAAGACAGATGTGTTGCACGGGATTCCCGACAGCAGGAACAGTTTGAGTGAATCATAACGGTCGCTGGTTTTTAGAAGTGTTGATAATTTGACTTCAGGGCGCGCTCTCAAAGCGGGAGGATTTATGATGAGGCACTATGAAACGTCAGACTCGATCCGCGAGATGATCACATATTTTCTGCCTTACTGTGATGACAAAATCACGCTGCAGATCCTGCTCAGGATGAGCGAGTGCCTGGAGCCCTGGGATGAAGCAGACTCGCTGTACGAGCGGATCAGACAGAAAACGGTGATCGCCCGTAAAAAAAACGATAGCCGGTCGCTGGCTCAATATGCCTTCGAAGAGTGCTGTGCCAAAACCTTGTATAATATGTCAAAACCGGCTACACCGTTCAGTGAGGATACGCCGTTCTGGGTCATCCCGCTGGGCTTCCGCTTCGCCTGTGCCCTGGAACTGCCCGACCCGTATGCATTCAGTTCGCAACTGGACGACGATTCAGAACAGCGTTTTCGGTTCATGTGAATGGTGATAGTTGTCTCTGCCAATTTACGTATTCCATATGTGTTTTTTAAAAGGCATTTGTAGTAGTTCAGTCAATTGAGTTATTTTGCGGGGAGAGTAAGACGATGAGTGAAGAGGAAAATATTGTTCTGTATAAAAGCGATGATCCTGACATGGTGAAAGCCAGCCAGCAGGCGCGGAAAACATTTAAGTATTTCTGGCGGGAGTTGTCCTGGGAATGTCGACGGATCATCCCCGGTCTGGATTTTGCTGCTGTCAAAGTGGCCTTTCACGATCCGGACGTGGCCCCTGGCGACCCGGATACCGAGCATATGTGGGTGAACGGCATTGACTGTAATGGCAGAGAGATTATGGGAACGCTCAACAATGACCCGGAGTGGCTGACCAATGTGAAAGACGGGGATCAGATCTGTGAGCCGTTGTCTGCAATCTCGGACTGGATCTTTGCCGTTCGGGGGAGAGCGTATGGCGGATATACCGTAAACCTGATTCGTTCGCGGATGTCTTCCAGCCAGCAACGCGCGCACGATCAGGCCTGGGGCATGGACTTTGGCGATCCGGACGAGATTGAAGTCGTCTATGTACCCACGGAACCGGTGGGATTTCTGGGACGACTGTTCGGGAAGAAACCCGTGATTGATCCGAAAGTGCGCAAGCAGAATATGCTGGAACATCCGATGTGTATTAACATGGGTGAGTCGCTGGAAGCAGCGTTGCAGGAATCCAGAGAAATGGTGACAGACACAGATGAAGAGGGCTGGACGATGCTGCACCGCGATGCACTGGCCGGCAATGCGACAGTCGTCAAAATCCTGTTGGAGCATGGAGCCGATCCGACCTTGAAAACACCGGAGGGCGACACGCCTTATGATCTGGCCAGACGCTTTGGTTGGAAACATGTGATGAAACTACTGGCGAATTGAAAGTGACAGGGATGACTGCTGCAAGATTCCGCCAGGAGAAGGTGATTCACTATCATAGCTGGGGGATTAAAAAAGAGACGGTTTGGATGAACGTACAGAGTCGGAAAAGTGGAAATGATTGCAGAAGCAAAAATAAGATTTAAGGGAAGTGCATTTCACTCAAGTGAATGGCATGAGCTACTGAGAGTTACTGGTTTTCGAGTGGTATCTAGTGGTTTGGATAAAATTATTTATACATCTGGTGGAAGTTATTTAGTTGCCAAACAAATTGGGTTTGTCAGATATGAGGAGGAAGAGGCATTTGATTGTGTTGTCGAGTTGAGACAGTCAAAAGTCTGGGAAGGATTTATCAAATTTTATGCAACATTATTAGCTGCGTTTGCCGTCCCTCAGGAAGTCGTTATTACGTTAGATGAAAATGATTTCACCGAACAAAGTTTGTTGAAACAGTATGCTGAAAAGAAAATACTGCAGTTATTTCCTGAAGAAGATTTAATTGACAATAGGGTTTACAGAGAAGGCGATGGAGTTCAATTTCTATAATGGAACTCAATAATCCTGATACAACTGGGATATGATTATAAGATGACCGACATCAGCCTCGATTTGAATGAGTACCGTGTGAACCTGCGGGTGGCGGCGATTGTGCGGTGGGGGGATGAGGTGCTGTTGTGCCGTCCACCCGGGCATGACTGGTGGTTTCTGCCGGGCGGGCGGATTAAGGTCAACGAAGATTCGCTGACCGCGGTGCGGCGGGAACTGACCGAAGAGATCGGGCCGGGCTTTGAAGTGCGGAAACCGACGGCGATCGTAGAGAACTTCTTCAATCTGGACGACCGGCGGTTTCACGAGATCTGCACGGTTTACGAAGTCACCTGGCACGGGACTGCGATCGCGGCAACGGTGAAAGATGTGACGGAAGTGTTCGGCTGGTTCTCACTGGCGGAATTGAGCGACGTGGTTCTCAAGCCGGATTTGATCAAACAGAGAGTACTCAATCCGCGAGCGGAACTGGAACTGATTGTGAATCGGGAGAACAGATGAATTTTGTAAGGCAAAGCAGGTTCGTATGACCTATCGCAATCGCGTGTTTATTTATATTACGAACGGGGATCATCTGCTGGTGCTTGACCATGTTGATTTCCCGGAGGCGGGAACACAGATTCCGGGGGGGACCATTGAGCCGGGTGAAACACCGGAAGCCGCGGTGCTGCGGGAAGCGCACGAAGAAACGGGGCTGAATGATTTTTCTGATCCTGTTCTGATTGCCCGCCAGAAAATGGATCTGGAACCGTTTGGAAAACAGGAAATCATTGATGCCTGGTTTTACCATCTGCAATATGAGGGAGAACGGAAAAAACGCTGGCGACATGCAGAGCAGACGCCCGGTGATGGGAGTGCACAGCCGATTCTGTTTGAATTGTATTGGGTTCCACTTCACGGGGAGGTATCCTTAAATGGTGCCGACGGACTTTATTTAGAGAGTATTCATGATTGCTAAAGCGGGTTGATGTGGCATGCTGTTATGGAAGTGGATTGGCTGTATTATCCATGTGCAGAGCTAAGTCTGGAGAACGATGCTGAATGAATGAGTCTTATAGTATCTATGATCTGTTGGAGCAAATTCAAAAACGACCTGCCATGTATGTTGGATCGGATTTTTTTGTATCTGGCTGGTTATCAACATGCGATGATTGATCAGGGAGTCCGCGATGAATCTACACCTGACTTCGCGGGATTTCATGAATTTGTCAGAGATAAATTTCAATTCCCAGGCTCCTCAATGGGTTGGCCAAATCTAATCCTGGCGATAACAATGGGGCTGAATCCCCGGGAGGTAACGTGGGGAAATTACAATCAGGGAGTGACTCCGGAACTGCACAAGGAATCGGTACTGGAATTTTTCCGATTGATCGATGAATACCGTTGTACTGAAGTGAATAAATCCAAGGGAACTGAAACTCAATGAATACTCCCAATCAACAGCATATTTCAACCCGAACCGGGCTATTGCTACTGCTGTTGACCCTGGTGGTTCCGGTAATTCTCTGGCTGCTGTTCGAGGCAACTCTGCCGTTCCTGATTGCTTTTCTGGCTGTTCCCGTGATTCTGATGGCGGTCTGGCATGATCTCGGGTTTCTCATCGGGGGCATATTTTTCTGGGGCACGCAGATTCTGTGGGAGCAGCTGAGCATGCAGCCGGGGCAGGTCGATAATATGTTGTCGGGGCTGGTAATTACCCTGGGCTGGGTGCCTTATGTAATATTTTACGGGCCGATTTTTCTGTTCATCAAATCGAATGATCGCTATCGCGAGAGGTGGGGCGGGACCAGCTCTGCCGTTATTTCTGATCGCTTGGATTGAGTTTGTGTTTTCAGATCAGTGGCTTAGAGCCTGCAGACAGGAGACAGGAACAGATCAGGAAGATTACACAATTTCACTACTTTAATTTTCAGAAGCGGAATTGTATGATATCGGAGTCTGCCGGAGCGAGGCCTGTTTTTGAGCTTCGTTGTCGGCGTGTGTCTTTATGATCAGAGTTGAGAACTATGGCATCACCATCACAGTCCCTGACCCGGGAGCAGCTGTCTGCGGAAGAAGTTGAGAAATTCGAGCAGGACGGCTACCTGATTTTACGTAATCTCTGTCCCGAAGCGTTGCGGCAGGAAATGCTGGCGGCAACCAGAGACGGACTGTCGCGGGTGGTGGAGCCGGTCGAGTATGAAGCCGACGTGGAATATCCCGGTTCGCCCCGCTCACGGAATGTGGCCGGCGGTGAGACCGTGAGGCGGCTGCTGCAGTCGCACAGTCGCGGGATGAGCTTTACGCAGCTCGTGAACCATCCGGCGCTGGTGAATCGGTTGTCGCAGTTACTGGGTCCCGATTACGTGATGCCGCTGGCACATCATAACTGCATCATGACCAAGCAGCCCGAGTTCAGCAGCGACACGATGTGGCACCAGGATATCCGCTTCTGGTCCTTTGAGCGGAAAGAACTGATCAGCGTCTGGGTGGCTCTGGGCGAAGAAAACACGGATAACGGCTGTCTGAAAGTCATTCCGGGCACGCATCGCATGAATTTTGAACCGCATCGCCTGGACGAGCGAATCTTCCTGCGACCCGATCTGCCGGAAAACCAGGAGCTGATAGAGACCAGTGTGTCCGCGGAACTGCACCCGGGAGACATCCTGCTGTTCCACTGCCGCACGTTTCATGCGGCGACCCGCAATTTTACCGATCAGGCCAAGTTCTCGGTAGTTTTCACGTTTCGACCAGCGGACAATCCGCCGATCAGTGGCACACGTTCGGCCAGTCTGCCGGAACTGGTGATTCATACGAATCCGTAGTTCTTGCGTTTGACTTTTCCTGTATAGGGAGGAACGAACAGGAGGTTACAGTGTGATCGTGCGCCAGGGCAGCGTCTTCCGTGGTATCAGGCAGATCTTATGAGGCGCGATTTCTCACGAGATAACGTATACCCCGCGACCTCCTGTTGTCTGCGACAACCTCGAATTGCATTCGAGGTCACCCGCTGGTTCTTCTGTCGGTTTTCCTTGCGGTGATTCACTGGAATTGTGGGTCGCCAGGCGGGCGGACACATGGGTAGCGCACCTGCTTTTACAGGGTTTGCTTTGTTGTTACTTGACGTGGCTCGAATCGAGTTTGGGCTGGGGTTTGGCGTCGAGGAACTGGGCAGCACCGAGGTATTTTCCCCAGGAGCCGAAGTAGCCGCGATAGAGCATGATCAGGTAGGCGGGCACGATGATGGGGCGGATGATGAAGGTATCGAGCAGCACGCCGAAAGCGAGGGCAAAACCCAGCTGCTGCATGCCGACCAGGGTGCCTGCCATCAATGAGGCGAAGGTACCAGCCATGATAATCCCGCAACTGGAGATGATGCCGCCCGTACTTTTCAGAGCAGAAATCACGCCGTCCACGGGGTCTCTGGTTTTCTGTTCTTCATCGATGCGGGTAATCAGGTAGATGTTATAGTCTTCGCCGACGGCAATCAGGATCGTGAAGAGGAACATCGGCACTTTCCAGTCGAGGCCGGTGAAGTTATATGGATCGAGAGCCCAGAAGACGGTGAAGGTAACTCCCAGTGTCACCAGGTAGCTGAAGAACACGCTCAAAATCAGGTAGGCAGAGATTGCAGGTCTGCGGAGCAGGATCACCAGGATAATAAAGACACTGCCCAGCACAAGGATATCGATGCGGGCCTGGTCCTTATCGGTGACGTTTTTGAGGTCGCTGATGCTGGCGGTTGCGCCGATATAATAGAGTTCCGTATTGTCACGCAGATTGGCGGGCAGCGCTGAACTGACCGCTTTTTTAACCCGTTCCAGCTGCATCATACTGTCGTGCGAGAAAGGATCTTTTTCGAGGATCAGGTCCATGCGGGTGACATGGTTTTCGAGTTCGGGTTCGGAACTGACGTAATAATTTTTGATCAGCTTGATACGGCTGAGCGCGCCAATTTTCCTGAGTCCGGTCAGGTTTCTGGCTTCTTCCATTTCATCAGCCGCCCCGATGCCAAACGGCTTGGTCATATTGCGGATGTCGGCGATGCCGAGCTCGTCTTTCTGTTCAAGCAGGGCAGCAGTCAGCTGTTCGATGGCGTTACGTCCCTCGGAGTTGGAAAAGTTGACATCCGGATTCTCGAACAACAGGGTCAGGGGGCCGGTGGCGCCGGCGGGATAGTGCCCCTGTACGGCTTTCGTGCCAACCACGCTGGGATCTTCGCTGGGGAGTTCGGAGAGCAGGCCGTAGCTCAAATTTCCATAGCAGGCCAGGCTGATCAAGGCAAACGGGAAGAGGATCATAAAGGTCGAGAGCCAGATTTTTCCCGGCTTCCTGAGTAAGGCAAGCGAAACCGATTCCCAGAGTGATCCGGCCCAGTTACGTTGCATCAGTCGGGCCATGACGCTGGACGGGGTCAGCCAGCCGGCGGAAATGGCGACGCGTTCATTGAATGTCTGAGGCCAGTAAGCGAAGCGACCGGCGAGACAGAGCAGGGCCGGAGAGAGTGTGAGGGAAGCGAGCAGCACGAAGAAGAGGCTGAGTGCCATGGCGATCCCCGCCTGTTGAAACTTGCCAAATTCTGCAAAAACCATCATGCCGATACCACACATGGTTGTGCCGGCACTGGCTGCCAGGGCGGATCCTACGGTGGCGATGGAATTGGAAACGGCTTCCTTGAAAGTGCATTCCTTATCCAGTTCTTCCCGATGGCGGGCGATCAGAAACAGACAGTAGTCGACTCCCGCACCATACAGAATGACAGTGACGTAGACTTCGATGCCTGAGAACAGGCCGACCCAGCCCCAGCTTGACAGAATCGCCAGCACGGAAAGCGCAATTTTCACGGAGACGAAGACGGTAAAGAGCGGAATCAGTGCCAGAATGGGGGCACGATAAATGATGATCAGCAGCAGGACGACCAGCAGGACCGTCCAGAGTTCGGTGGCTTCCGCGCTCTGGTTCGCAGCACGAATCATATCGCGGCCAACCGTGGCTATCCCGCTGAGTGTGATATCGAGACCGGGCTCGATCGTCTTTTTGAATTCGTCATTGGCGAGGAGATGCTCAATACTCTCGACGGTTTTCGCATTACTCTGATCCAGAAATTCTGTGGAGAGTTCTACAATGACCAGTGAGGCTTTATTGTCTTCACTCTGCAGCAGGTTGCCGATGGATTTATCTGTGTAGGTGCGGATCCGCGAGATATTCGATTTCTGCGAGACTTCGCCTTGCTCTGTGTTTTCGGTGGCATAACCACCCTGTTCTTCTACAATCTTCTCAAGCTGTGGTTTGAGGGTGTCCTCGATAAATTTGAGGTCCTGCGGCCTGAGCCCCTGATCGCCATGTTCGCGGCGCACGACGATCACGATGCTGCTGGCCAGCAGATCATCGGGGAAAGCACGCTTGAACAGTTTCTCGCCTTGCAGGCTGGGAGAGTCAGCGGGGAGAAATGCGAATTCGCCGTTCTGAACGACTGAAGACCATTCCGGTGCGACGTAAGAAATCCCAGCTACTGCCACAACCCAGCAGACAAGAATGATCTGCCAGAAACGAACAACGTTGTTGCCTAAAACTCGAAACATAGAGATTGCTAACAAAGAGCGAATGAAGAGACGTAACATACAATCTGGGAAGACACGAAACAGTTTCAACAACAGTTCTTTGAAACCGGATCCATAGGCGTGAGGTATCTACAGTAACTTCAGGTCTTCGCGCCGTCAATCTTCACACATTACAGTGACTGAATGCAAGTCTAAGGGACTTGTAATTGCGATGTGAGCTTGAAAAGTGTGTTTATGTTCATTTTTAATGGACAGTCGTAAAATTAATTTTGTATCTAACTCTGAGTTTGTCATAATGTGTGTCTGATCGGAAAACCTTGCATCTCCCCGTTTCCCAATCGTTCTGACGAGTGAAAAAGGATCTTCTTATGTCGCGTAACCCTCGCCGTTTATCTGGTTTGTGTTTCTTATTGCTACTGACACTGGTCTGTTTCACTCCGGTGGTTGCTTCAGCGCAAACCATTGCCCGTTGTGGTGAGGGCTGGCTGGAAAAGATTGACGGGTATTACGTGCTGCATCTGAAGGGAACTCATTACGAGATGGGTTACCAGCAGGGGGCGTTACTGAAAGAAGACGTTCGTAAGAACATGTACAACCTGCTCAATGAAAAAGGGGATATGACGCTGATCGACCTGGGGCCGGTGAAACTCAAACCACGGCAGGCGATTGAAACGGTCGTCCAGATTCAGAAACCATACACGCCTCAAAAATATGTGGATGAAATGCGGGGGCTGGCAGCGGGTGCCGAGATTGCCTATGAGGATGTGAGAGCCACCAATTTCATTCCGGAGATGTTTCACTGCAGCGGTTTTTCGATTGCAAATTCTGCGACGAAAGACGGAACACTGTATCATGGTCGCGTGCTGGATTATGCCTGTGACTGGGGCCTTCAGGATCATGCGGTGCTGGTCGTTGCAGAACCCAAAGGGGGAATTCCGTTTGTGAATGTCTCTTATGCGGGTTTCATTGGTTCTGTCACGGGCATGAATATGCAGTCTGTTTCGATCGGCGAAATGGGAGGCCGGGGACTGGGGCACTGGTCGGGAGTGCCAATGGCATTCCTGGTGCGCGAAGTACTGGAGACAGCGAAAGACCTGGATGAAGCGATTGCCGTGTTCCGCGACAACTATCGCACCTGCGAATATTATTATGTGATCGCCGATGGTAAAACGAACCGCTCCGTGGGCATGGCAACCAGCTGGGAGAAAATGGAACTGATTCAACCCGGCGAAGCGCATCCCCTGCTGCCGAACCCGGTAAAAGATTCCGCGCTGCTGTCCGCCGGCGATCGTTACCAGGAATTGTCGAAACGGGTGAAACAGGGTTATGGCGAATTCACGGCTGAGTCTGCGATCGAACTGATGAGTCGGCCCGTGGCGATGAAATCCAATCTGCATAATGTGCTGTTCGAGCCGAAATCGACGAAGCTGTGGGTCGCGAATGCGAGTTCGGATGGAAAACCGGCTGCCAATCAGAAGTATTACGGTTTTCAGTTATCGGAACTGTTGAAGCGCAAACCGGATTCCAGTGCCCCCGTTTATCCAATGCCGACAGGCCAGGCTGTTTCTCAGAAAACAGAATAGACATCAGTTATCCGTTTCATTTTGCAGTTGCAACCAGGCATCAGGCAGGTAGTCGATCAGATCTGAGGCGATGAGCGCGGGTTGGGAAAGGTCTTCTGCCGCCAGATCTCCGGCGAGCCCATGCAGGTGCGCTGCCAGTTGTGCTGCGTCAAAAGCAGGCATCCCCTGGCCACACAATGCGGTCAACAGACCAGTGAGGACATCTCCCGTGCCCCCGGTTGACATACCGCTGTTACCGGTTGTGTTGACGGCGATGCGGGAACCATCCGTGATGACTGTGCCTGCTCCTTTCAGGAGTAATACGATCTGTTGCTGTTGTGCGTATTCGCGCGCGTGCGTTTCTCGATCTTCGCTGATTTCGGAAATACTTTTTCCCGTGAGCCGTGCGAACTCGCCGGGGTGGGGTGTAAACAGGCGTGGTCCTGCGGCAGCTGGCAGGTTCTGGTCCGCTGCTGCAATCACGTTTAAAGCGTCCGCATCAATGATTAAAGGCTGTTTGAGCTCTGCGTAGAGTTTCCAGATCAGCATCTGCACCCAGGGAGCTTTCCCGAGTCCGGGACCAATCGCGATGGCTGCGAAGTCGTCAATCTGATCCAGCAGCACCTTTGCTGACGGGCCCGTCAATTGACCTGACGGTTCGACGTGCAGCGGCAGGGTAAGGTAACAGGGATTCACGGCAGCGACGATGGATTGAATTTCCTGGGGTACGGCCAGAAAAACGAGTCCTGCGCCTCCCCTGAGGGCCCCCATTCCTGAGAGACAGGCGGCTCCGCTCATCCCCACACTGCCGGCAATCACCAGAACTTTTCCGAACGTTCCTTTGTGAGAATCCGCAGGTCGTTGAGGCAGCGGAGGCAGATCGGTGATTCGTTGAAGATTCATGGTAAAAAATTCTTTCAAAATGATTCGACATCACTAAAATGTGAAAACGATTCTGCAGGCAGGAGCTGAGGAACATGGTATTCCCGTGTTTGTGCTCCACTTGGATTATCGGTGTCTCCCAGAAAGATTACGAAAGTTAGTCTGGGTTAAATAAGGTGGCTGGTAAATTGATTTGAGCGTGTAAGTTCAATATATCCTGTTGAAAGTGTGACTGGGAAGACTCCCACTGAACGTCGAGTTCATTATACTTTAAATGCCTGAAATTGAATTGGTTCTTTTAATGAGAGAGCTCATTTCTGCATGATTCTACGATCAAACAGGTAAAGAAATCAGGTCAGTGTCCCGGTTGATGATAACGTTTTCAGGGTCATCCTGGCCGGCTATAATTAATCGAGAGACGCCAGAGTTAAAGTGTGTGTTCTAGAGTGACATCAGTATCACCCTCAGTCCTGTGCTGAGGAATGACCGAACGATAAACAACTGCAATGGATTGGATGATCTTTAATGGCTAAGAAAAAAACCGTTTATGAGAAACTTTGTGAACTGGCCAGCAACCTGTGGTGGAGCTGGCAGCCTGATGTCACTCAAATATTTCATCTGATTGATCCCGATAAATGGTCTGAACTGAATCATAACCCGGTACTGCTGTTGAAAGAATACTCGCCGCAGGAACTGGATGATAAATTGAGCAGCCTGAGCCTGCATTCCCGTGTGAATGTGGCTTATCGTCGCTGGCTGGAATACATGGATCGGTCTGATACCTGGGGCTCGACGAATGCGACGATTCTGGGGCATCGCTGTGCGGCCTATTTCTCGGCTGAATTTGGAATTCACGAATCATTACACATCTATTCCGGCGGACTGGGTGTTCTGGCGGGGGACCACCTGAAAAGTTCTTCGGACCTGGGACTGCCCCTGGTTGCCATCGGCCTGTTTTACGGTGAAGGTTATTTCTCGCAGCATATTGATAAAGAAGGCTGGCAGCAGGAATCTTATACAGAAGCCAAAACCGAGAATCTGCCCATCATTCCCGCCTATACGCCTGAGGGAAAGCCGGTGATGATTTCGGTCACGACACGCACGGGAGAAATCTTTGCGAAGGTCTGGCGGATCAATGTGGGACGCGTGCCCTTGTATCTGCTCGACACGGATGTGCCGGAAAACAGCCAGGAAGACCGGAATCTGACCGCCCGCTTGTACGGCGGCGATCAGCGAACCCGGATCCGTCAGGAAATCATGCTGGGCATCGGCGGCGTGAAGGCACTGGAAGCGATCGGGATTGAACCGAGTGTGATTCACATGAACGAAGGTCACTCGGCATTCGCTCCCCTGGAACGCGTGCGAAACCGGATGCATGAAGACGGATTCTCGTTCGATGACGCTCTGCGTGAAGTCGCTGCGTCCTGTGTGTTTACTACTCACACACCCGTGCCCGCCGGCCATGACCGTTTTGATGGAGGTCTGGTAGAAGAACACGTTGGCCCGCTGGGTGACCAGTTAGGTCTGGATCATCATGCCCTGATGAGCCTGGGCCGCGTTGATCCGCAGAATGAAGGCGAAACCTTCTGCATGACCGTACTGGCATTTAAACTGAGTCGGCTGGCCAACGCAGTTTCGAGTCTGCATGGTGTGGTCAGCCGTCGGATGTGGGCTTCGCTCTGGCCGTGGCGGAGCGAGGAAGAAATTCCCATCGGTCATATTACCAACGGTGTGCATATGCCAACCTGGCTGGCGGCACCGATGCGTGTGATTTATGACCGCGTACTGCCGACAAAGTGGTATTACAAAACCGGTCAGGCCGATGTCTGGGCCGGCATTGAAGAGATCACCCCCGGCGACTTGTGGGAAACGCACCAGGCACTCAAGAATCGTCTGATCCATTTCTCCCGCGATCTGCTGGTGAAGCAGGCCAGGCGGCGTGGCAGTTCCGATGCGGAAATTGGCCACTTGAAAACCGCGCTCAATCCGGATGCGTTACTGATTGGTTTCGCCCGCCGCTTTGCACCGTATAAACGAGCCGACCTGGTGATGAAGGATATGGAAACATTCCTGAAGATCATCGAAGACTCAGATCGTCCGGTGCAGTTCATTTTTGCCGGGAAAGCACATCCGGCGGATGAACGGGGCAAGCAGATCATCCAGCGGATCTTCAAGCTGACCCAGGAACCGCAGTTCCGAGGCAAGATTGTGATTCTGGAAGATTATGACATCAATCTGGGTCGTCACCTGGTGCAGGGCGTGGATGTCTGGTTGAACAATCCCCGACGTCCTCTTGAAGCATCCGGCACCAGTGGTCAGAAGGTGGTGTTGAACGGTGGATTGAACTGTTCCATTCTGGATGGCTGGTGGGCGGAAGCCTTTGACGGCAGCAACGGGTTTGCCATTGGTGAAGGCCGCACGCATGTGAACCAGGAGATTCAGGATGACCGTGATGGTCTGAACCTGATGAAGGTCCTGAAGGAAGAAGTGATTCCCCTGTATTACGACCGGAACTATGACGATCTGCCCCTGGAGTGGATTGCCCGCATGAAAAACGGAATCCGCACCTTGGGCTGGCGATTCAACGCCGACCGGATGGTCATGGATTATGCAGAGAAAATGTACCTGCCGGCAGCGGGTGGATTGTCCAGCCAGATCAAAGGGGATTCTTCCCTGTAGGATCGGCTCACCGCCGCTGCAATACTGATTATCGTGTTAACGGTTACAGGAGACAGATTCGTTCTGATTCCTGTAACCGTTTTTTTTGGCAGGATCCCATCTTGAGTGTAAAAGACTCACCTCTGCCGTGAGGTTCTGGCTGACTTACCAGAACACGGACGCCATTTTTGAGCTAGCTTTTCAGCGTAAGTACTTAATCGCTGCTGCCCCTGTATCGCCGACACATCAGACTGTTCCTCTCGTCTGACGATCCGGGCGCCAATTCTGATGACCTCTAATGGAAGAAAGCGTTTGTCATGAGCTCAATCATCGCAGGAAAGAACAGCCAGGCGGGTAAAGCCATGATCCCACCCGGAGAATTATCGGACCTCGTCAAAGGCTATCTGGATGTCGATCTGTGGCGTTCCACGGGCTGGCTGACACGTCTGCATCTGGATGAGCCACGGGTGGATGTGCGGAATCTTTCAGAGCGAACACGGTTGTGCAAGCGACTGATGGATATCGCCGTTTCCTTTACGATGCTGGTTGTGCTCGCGCCGTTGTTGCTGGTTCTGGTTGTGCTGGTGAAACTCACTTCTCCCGGTCCGGCCATTTTCAAGCAGACCCGCGTGGGTTTGAATTTGCGCAAGCAGACGAAGAATGACCGTCGCCAGTCACAGGTGGATTTAACCGAACTGGATCTGAAGTCGGATCGTCGTCAGCCAGGTTCAGACCGCCGCGATGAATCGGGTTACGGGATGCCGTTCACGCTGTATAAATTCCGAACGATGACTGTGGATGCGGAAAAAAATGGTGCACAGTTCGCGGTGCAGGGAGATCCCCGGGTGACGAAGCTGGGCCGCTTCATGAGAAAAACCCGACTGGACGAACTACCCCAGCTCTGGAATGTCCTCAAAGGAGAAATGACTTTGGTCGGCCCGCGACCGGAACGTCCGGAGTTCATTGAAGGCTTGAGCAAAGAGATTCCGAACTACATCAATCGGCTGGGATTAAAGCCGGGGCTGACGGGAGTGGCTCAGATCGTGAACGGTTACGACAACAATGTTGAAAGCTTCCGCCGCAAAGTTTCGCTGGATCTGATGTATCTACAGAACTGCTGTGTCTGGAACGACATTAAAATTCTGTTCAAAACCATCCGCGTCATTCTGACCGGCAGCGGTGCGTTATAAACTCTGCTAAGGCTGCTGGGCGTTATTTTCGGGTGTAAAAAAACGCCCTGTTACCAGGGCGTTTGAGTATCGTTTTTCAATTCGATTCAGTCGAGCGGTGGCTTACTCGAGTTCTTTGATACGCAGATTTTTGAATTCGATTTTTGCGCCATGACCACACAGGCAGATGTGACCGGATTCCCGTTTCAGGCCGGGATGGTCTTTCCCGTCGATGGTGCCGTTTTTCTTGGCGTCAGTCATGTCGAAGTCGAGGATGGTGGTACCATTCAATGTGACTTTGACTTTATTACCATCCACCAGCAGTTCCTGGGTGTTCCACTCGCCGACCGGATTCAGGTGACCCCGTTTGGCGGGAGCCGTTCCATAGAGTGAACCGTGATACTGGTATTTCTGCAGCTTGGCATACTTGTCGGCTGTATCATCCAGAATCTGAATTTCTTTGCCGGCGTAAGCAGGACTGGTTTTGGGCTGGAGTGGAACATGGAAACCGATACCGTTGTTGGCGCCGGGCTCCAGCTTGAAATCAAATCGCAGGACGAAGTTCTTGTATTGCTTATCGGTGTAGAGGTTTCCGCCGCTGTCTTTTTTACTGACCAGCATGCCGTCTTCCGCGAAATAACCGTCAGTGGCACCCTGCCAGCCATCCAGGTTTTTACCGTTGAAGATGCTTTTGAAGTCGCTGTCGCAATGTTCTTCAGCGAACAGGGGGGCCGACAGGCTGAGAACAGCAATCAGACCCAGCGAGAATAAGTTCCGGACAGTTGTTGGGAGCATAACATTGATTCCTTGATATTCAGCAATTGACGGTTATTCAGGAAGGAAAATCCTGTGATATTAAAGGATCTTTAAAAAGGTGTGCAGGATTGAGCATACCAAAGTGCATTTACCGGAATCAATGGAAAACCTCGTGAAACCGCAGGGTTTTTTGTTTGAGGTGATTTCGGCTAGAATATGAGTCAGTAACACCACGGAATTTCCCCTCTCTCAGATATGAGAGAACCAACTATAGAAGAGAACTGAATATGAATATGCAGAATCGAATGGAGTCAGATATCGCCACGATGCGGTGGGTCGGCGGAACAGATGGTTTTCTGCAGATGATCGACCAGACATTATTGCCCACGGAGTTTCGAGAAATTGAATGTCGAGATGTCGAAACGGTCTGGGAGGCGATCAAGAAACTGCGTGTGCGTGGTGCGCCTGCGATCGGTATTGCCGCCGCCTATGGACTTGTCGTGGCCCTGCAGACGGGAACAGGTTCTGAACGTCCTGACTTTGATCAGCGATTGACAGAAGCGGCAACCTACCTGGCCGAGAGCAGGCCGACCGCGGTGAATCTGTTCTGGGCTCTGGATCGACTGCAGAATCTGGCAGCAGGTTTGCCGACGCTTTCCAATGAGGAGATGCATACACGTCTGCTGGAAGAAGCGCAGCGGATTGAACAGGAAGACCTGGAGATGTGTCACAAAATTGGTCGAGTCGGTGCCGAACTGCTTACCGCAGGCGATGGAGTGCTCACGCATTGCAACGCCGGCGGCCTGGCGACCTCGGGCGGGGGAACGGCGCTGGCTGTGTTCTTCGAGGCGGCACGACAGGGAAAAGAGATCCGGGTCTATGCCGACGAAACGCGCCCCCTGATGCAGGGCGCCCGGCTGACCACATGGGAACTGATGCAGCGCCAGATCCCGGTGACGCTGATCACCGATTCCATGGCGGGCTGGGTAATGCAGGAACAGAAAATCCAGGCAGTTGTCACCGGGGCAGATCGGATTGCCGCCAATGGAGATGCAGCGAATAAAATTGGAACTTATTCCGTCGCGCTGCTGGCGAGCCTGCATGAGATTCCGTTTTATATTGCAGCGCCCTCCAGTACGTTCGACTTGAGCCTGGCCAGTGGAAGTCAGATTCCCATCGAAGAACGTCTGCCGGAAGAGATCACACACGGGTTCGGGAAACAGACGGCTCCAGAAGGCGTCGATGTCTATAATCCCGCTTTTGATGTAACGCCGGCAAAGTATATTACCGGGATCATTACCGAGCGCGGCCTGATTCAACCCGTGACCACCGCAGAAGTCGCACGGGTTCTTTCAACAGACCAGGATTAAGTGACCAGCGACCGGATGCTCAGCGGTTGATATAAACCGGGTTCTGTTCGTACCCCGCAGAGTTACCCTGGTAGGGATTCTGTCGTTGAGGCTGCTGGTATGCGGGCTGTTGATATTGCTGCTGGTACTGAGGCTGTTGCTGGTACTGCTGCTGATAGTCAACCGGTACCATCGTCTGCTGCGGTTGATAGTACGAAGATTTCAGTTCTTCCCGGCGTTCCTGGAAATCCCGTTTTCGCTGTTGAATTTCTTCGATATCTTCTTCCCGTGGAGGGAGCGCATAATTCTTCCAGGCTGCCTGCTCGTGGTAGCGGTTCCAGAAGTGCTGCGAATAGGCCAGTTGAGGAGTAATACCCCAGCCGTTCGCGGTCTGTGTTTGCGAAAGCACGTGGCGGTAGTTATATGGCTTGAAGTAGTGGTAGCCACTGTAGGGTGAAATTTCCTGGAAATAGCCATGCTGCCAGGGGTATTGTGAATCGAACGGAAATCGAGGATCACCGTAGATTCCGCCTGTGACGCCGGCGCTGGTCATGGGCTGGCTGGATTCGTAAGGCATCGCTTCAGCACCATAGGTTCCGTCTGAATAGTACGGATCTCCGCCGACGGAAGCTGCGATTGCAATGGCTATTAAAGTAGATGACATACCAGTAATCCCTCTTAATCAAAAAACAGAGTCTCTGAACTGTCTGATGAATTAAATAAACGTTCCGATTTCTGTGTGACCTCTGCGCGAGCTGTTACCCCGCATTACTATTTATCGGAATATCAAACCACCTTTCCTTCAGGTTCATCATAAAATTCGCAGGGAGTAAATCACATAAGTGCGGCACAACCTGCATATTTTCAAATCGGGTTAGTATAACCAGTCAAAATGAACCGGCAGGATCTGCCGAAACAGGGCGGAAAGCATGAAGTTTGAGAGGGATTTTGGTCTCCTGCCCGGATTAGGATGTAGGCTTAAGTAGCAACGCGAATGTCTGCTGCTCCCCGTGAGCGAGGCACTTGTGATTCCATATAGATCAGACAGTTTTGCGTCAGGCAGGCTGTTTATGAATGGCGAATATTTTTTGCTTTACATCAGAGATGATGTTTTTGAATACTAACATGAGGTGTGAGAGAGCAATGGGAAATTATCGAAGAGTCACGCTGGTGATCGTGCTGCTGGTCATGGCTTGTGCTACCGTGTATGCAGATGATGTGATCATCCCGGGAGCGGATCTGGGAAAATCAGGCACACTGCCCCCGCCTCCGAGTTCAGTGACGCCGCAACCTGATCCTGCTGCCAACCTGCAGCCTCACATGCAACAACAACAGATGCAGCAACAACCGGGTGCCGCCGACCCGGATGCGCTGACCCGGCCTGTTCCCGGTTACCAGGGGGGAGGCTATGTTCAAGGCGGAAATCAGTACTGGCTGCCTAATAATGTTGTGCCTCAGGTGGGCTCACCTTATTACTATAGTGCGACCCAGGGAGCCGGCGGTACTTATGGAATGACCGGTCCTCAGGTGGGCATGCAGGCCGGGCAAACCTGGTACGGAGGTTATAATGAAGCAAATACGGGAATGCAGAATCAGGCGTTAACAGAAGATCCTTACACCAAACACTTTGGTCCCGGCTTCTACCGTTCCAACGAGTATGGCCACTACCGTTTTCCTTCCTACAGTTACAGACGTCCCTGGTACAACCCCGGTGCTCCGACGTATAACCGGGATACAAATTATCGCTGGTAAATGCGTCTCATCAATATAAAACGACGCTGATGTGAAGGCGTTTCCACTAAAAACCCAGGCCCGCTGCCTGGGTTTTATTTTTGTCATAACTAAGTGTTTCCCCTCAACTTGAGAGAGGAAAGGGTAAAAATTAGTGGAACCACTCTAATCCTGATTTCACGATTAGCCGATACAAACAATACAAAGTGATGTGTATCTACCCGAATTACGTTCGAAGAATTCGAAAAGCCGGTGGTTTTTTCCTTGATTGTGACAGGAACGTGGCGAGCTGATACGTGGAAAACAGGAAGCCGGGAACCGGTTAAGGATAACCGGTTCTGAGTAAATAACAGTTATTACTAATGTAAAGCCATATCGTTGAGTCAATCAGGCGCCGATCGCCCTGAGTATAAACTTTAGTATAACGCCAAATGACCATTTTCCTGAGTGCAGGCAATTGGGGAGCGACAGCGGATGTTCAAGCAGAACTGCCATGGATCGGCAATTCGATATTTTGAAACGATTCGTTTTCAAAATGCCATAAAAATTATCGCGATCAGCCTCGCGAGTCTATCTTCGCTTGCACACTTTGCGCTGGCCCAGGGACCCACGATGCTGCAGAGGCCCCCGCGTTCACTTCAACGTGGCGCACAATCGGCAGCACCTCCTGCACAGATGCAACGTCCTCAGATGCAACGTCAATACGCACAACCTCCTGTGCAGATTCAACATCGAGTCTCACCTCAATATCTGCCACAAAACCAGTATCAACCTCCGTCCCAGTTTGATTCCGCGCCGCAAGGTGTGGTTCCCATTCAGGATGCGGCAGATCATTCAAACGGTTCCAACATTCAGATGGTGCAGGATACAGGCCGTATTACCCGGAAACCTCTGCCGACTCAAATCCGCTCAACTCCCGGCATTTTCGACGAGATGGAAATTATCATCCGTCGCAGCCAGCTGATCATCACCAATTCACGAATTCGGCGGTACGCAATTGCTGACCCTTCGATTATTGAATTCGTCACCTATTCCCCCACGGAAATTTCGATTGTGGGACTGGAAATGGGGACCACGACCTTAACGTTATGGTTTGAAGGTGACGACACGCCGATTACCTATCTCGTACATACAATTCAGGACCCCAGCCTGGAAGGCCAGCGGCGGATTGATTACGGCAAGCTGGAACGAAAAATTGCGGTTCTCTTTCCGAACAGTAAAGTGTATCTGATTCCTCTCTCCCGGAAAATTATTGTCAAAGGAGAGGCCTCTGATGCGACGGAAGCGGCCAATATTCTGTCGGTCATTCGCGGTGAAGTAATCAACTACGAAGGCAACCTGGGGGGACCTCAGCCGGTGGGAGCCGGTGCTGCCTATGGAGGCGGTTATGGTGCAGGGGGCATGCTGGACGGTATCGGAAACAATGGTTATGCCTCTTCCTTTATTGTGAACATGTTAGAGATCCCGGGAGAATTCCAGGTGATGATCCATGTCACGATCGCGCAGATGAACCGCACGATGATGCGACAGCTGGGTGTCGATTTAAGTGTCCTGTTTGACGGAGGTCGACAGTTTCTGGGATCCTCCATGGGGGGAATTCCCTCGACGTTGACAGGTATCTTTGAGGCTGGTGAAGTGAATGTACTGATCAACGCACTGGCTCAAAATGGGACAACCAAAATTATGGCACGCCCGACGCTCACGGTATTGAGCGGTCACTCGGCCAGCTTCCTGGCCGGTGGTGAGTTTGCGGTTCCGACAATTGTTGGTGTCGGGGGCGCCCAGGGAACATCCACCACCTTCCGCGGATTTGGTACCTCAATCGTGGTCACGCCGATTGTCATTGATAAAGACTTGATCCGGATGCGAATCGTACCGGAATACAGCCAGATCAATGACAGTAACTCCGTCCAGGGAATCCCCGGTCTGAATTCACGCCGGGCCCAGACAACCGTGGAATTACGCGAAGGACAGACCATTGTACTGGCGGGTTTATTTGGACATGATACTTCCACCGGGGTGACCCGTATTCCCTGGCTGGGAGAAATTCCGCTGGTGGGCAGTTACCTGTTCAGTTCCAAACAGTCGAGTCAGGGTGAATCGGAACTGCTGATTACGGTGACTCCACAACTGGTACGACCGATGGAAGAGGATGAAGTTCCTCCTTATCCCGGTTTTGAAGTGACAGTGCCAGCAGATAAGGAATTGTATAAATATGCGATGACGGAAGGGGCTCCGGACACAGCCGTCTATCAGCTGCAGCCTTATGGTCGCGGTGCCGGTCAGGGAATCGAAGTAGGTTACCAGCCGTTCAATCCGGCTCCTGCGTCACCTTATTATCCACCTGCAAATACGGGGACCTATCAGCAGGGAGCGGCAGCACAGCCGATTCCGCAGCATCGCAGTTCCTTCCCGGCACAGCCTGTGAATCCCCAGGTTCCGGCACACACGAATCAACATCAGCCCCTGCCTCCGCCACCAGCGCCGGCAGCCAGTGGGCCTCATGCCAATGCTCCCGGACAATACCAGGGAGCCCAGACACAACCACGGTCGGGCAGATTTACACAAATGGTCAAAAACCGGTTCCAGAATGGAGCAGCTGAAAACCAGGACAATTCCTTTATTCAGCCTGCAGGATACATCGATCCAAAAATGCGACGGGACTCAGCGGAACCAGAACCGGCCCGATCCCGATTTTCCCTGTTTGGCAGGGAATAAGAGTTCCAGTTTGTTCGAGACTGACATCAGCAGGATCAAATCTTGCTGATACAGAAAATGATTTTCATTCAAGAGATTACGAGGGATCTTCTCCGGGAAGAAACATTCGTACTTTTAATATCCAGGCAGTGACGACGTTGTCGTAAATAACTGAGGGACATGATGGCCCGTTTTTCAATATTGCATAAACTGATTCTGACATCCAGTTGCATACTGCTGGTTGCCGGTTGCTGCCGCTGGGGTGGGGGAGGCAACTGGGGTGTTCACAAACGCTCTTTTGCGATTCCCGAAGTTTACCCCCTGGGTAGTGTCAACCGCGCGCATTACCATACGATGGAATCCAATGCGGAAGCGGTCGATTTTATTATCAATCGCAACGAATTTGTTGAGAACAGTGCCGAACTGACCACGAACGGTAAAGATCATATTCTCGAAATCGGTGCCCGCATGCGAAGTGCCCCTTATCCGGTGATCGTGGAACGTAGCGATAATAACTATGCACCCGAACTGGACGCCTATCGACGCCAACTGGTGGCCCGCATCCTGACCGACCTGGGTAACCAGGACGCGGATCAGCGAACGATTGTCTCGACTCCTTACGGGCGATCCCTCAATTCACGCGAAGCTGAAATCGACTACTACCGCTTCATCTCGACTCGAGGCAGCCTGGGTGGCGGTTTCGGCGGCGGTGGCGGCGGAGGAGGAGGCTTTGGCGGCGGTGGTGGGAACGTCGGGTTTTAATCACTGTTAATGTTGCCTGACGGCAGAAATCATAACAATCAGAAACGAAAACGCCGCGGCAGAATTAATGCTGCGGCGTTTTTATCTTTATATGCAGTAATGGTTTATGTGTTGTTCGCAGCGATCATCCACGACTGCCGAAACCCGGTTTGGCCCGGCTTCCGTTTCGTTTCCAAAATTCGTATCGACATGATTTTACAATCGTCATAGAATCCGCGCCTGATACCTTTCTCTCTCATTTCTAATCCTGCCAATCACTTTATCACAATTATCGGTTGCCCCTCGAACAGCAGAATTCAGCTGCTGGTATTTCAGTCACAAACTGTCGGATGATTTTCCGGTCAGATTTCTGAAATTCCTGTGTCTGGTTCTGGTCACGATTGAGGGCACGAAATCCATTTCCCATTGAGTCGAATTAAACTGAGCGATCTTCCCTCGCTGAATCAAGGTTGATATCCGATGAAAGCTCGAATGTTTCAACATCTCGCAGTCCTGTCCTGCTGTTTTATCTTTTTGAATGGCTGTCAGTCTGGTCCCTTTGCGCAGAGTTCACAATCTTCGGATGATCTGGCTCAGAATGTCACAGAGGAAAAAGTGGAGTCTGACATTCAGAAGAAACTGCGAGTCGCCATGGCTCAGGAGCGGAAACGAGGTCAACTGGAACGACACAGCAGGCACGAACAACCCGATCGCGCGGAACAGTTAGCCGATATTCCGGTACTGGATCAAAAAATCACAGCGACCTCGAGCATGACAGAATCCAAAGCACTCCCGTTGAGTACGGCCCGGACTGCACCTGCTCAAGCAGATGAAGCGACGGTACAACAGGAGTTGAATCTGGCTTACGATGCAGATCGGTCAGGTAACCTGGAGAAAGCCCAGGGGTATTACCAGCGGGTGCTGGCGATGGACCCCCGTCATTTCGAAGCCCTGCATCGACTGGCAATCATCGAAGATAAAAAGAAAAACTATCCCGCGGCGGAAGCGTATTACCTGAAAGCGCTGAAACTTGATCCTGCCAATCCTGATTTGCTGAGTGATATCGGCTATTCCTATATGCTGCAGGGACGGGACGACTATGGTGAAAAATATCTGCGGGAAGCACTCAAATATCAACCTCGCCATGTGCGTTCCCTTGATCACTTAGGCTGGTATTTTGGTCGAACAGGTCAATATGACCAGGCGCTGGCTCTGTTTCGTATGACGAGCGGCGAAGCCCAGGCCCGGCAAAAATTTGCCCAGTTGTTTCCCGGCGTCAATCCGGAGATGAATCTGGCCCAGGCAGGCACAACTCAACACAACGTTCAGCGGTTTGCTCCTGCGAACCAGTCTTCCGGAATACAGCCGGTGGAGCAGGTCCAGACCAGTCAGCAGCAACCCGTTCAATATGCGGCAGGTCAAAATGGGGCGATGCAAATCCAGGAACAACCGACAGCACCCGCGATGAATCAGTCGGGTCAGAATCCCACCCAGCAGATTGCCGAGATGATGCGACGTGAACGGGAAAAAGCAGTCCAGGCCCGTGATGCCGTCCAGGAACTGCCTGCCATCAGTCCTCATTCAGCCATGCTGCAGCAGACTGCCAGCACGCCACAAAATACGTTCCCCCATCAGGAAAATCCTCGGCACCTGGTACAGGCTCCGCAACCTGCGCCTGCTCCCGTGCAGTATGTTGATCCTGATGCACAGATTCAGGCCTGGCCACCCGCGGGCGATCCTGAAATCAGTCAGGCCGTCGATGCTTCCAATTACTGGGCCATGAAAGAGCAGCAGCAAGCCGCACAGCAGTCGCCACAGTATCAAAATCAGAATCAGCAGTATCAGAACTATCCCCCCTCACAGCAGGGACAGTACCAGAATAATCCCCAGGGGAATGCCGCGCTGCCAGCACAGCAGATGCCACAGCAACAGTACCCGGTTAATATGCCCCAGGCAGGACAACCCATGTATGGCAACCAGTATCAGATGCCGGGACAGTTTCCCGATTATCGGATCAATTCGACACAACAGAATCAGAATACCGAAAATCAATATTCAGAGAATCAGCAGCAGAATACCGATCAGGCGCAGATGCGAGAAGCCGCGCTGACAGGAATGAACGCCGGCCCCGGCCAGATGTTTCCGATGGCAGAAGCGCAACAGAATCCCTACGGGAATTCACCTTTGATGAGTCCACAGACGCAGGTCGGCACTTTGATCCCGGCGTCTGCCCAGGTTCCCGGTCAGAATGCCTTTCAACCGGGTGGACAGAATATTCGGCAGGTACAATATGATCCGGCGGCCTATCAGCAGCAACCCCAGGCCGGTGGTGTGCGGCAGGCGGGTTATGAATACTCGAATCAACCTCACCAGCAGCCCAATGGATACCAGGGGCAGGGCATGCAACCTGTCCAGAATGCCGGCGGGTTTCCCCGGTTACCGTCTGAGCTGCCTCAGTCAGCCATGTATTCTAACAATCCGGATTTCGCGCCTGCGAACGTGCGGACCGCCGGTTCCGAATTACAGCAGGGCAAGCAACAGGGAGTCTATCAGTCGGGCCAACAGGCGGCAGATCAGAATCGGCAGTTGCTCATGAACCCGAATTCGAATCAGCCTGCACCGTCCCGGTTTCAGTGGGGCGCTCAGCCAGTCCCGGTTCCCGGTCAATACTCGAACGCTCAGGGGCAATATTAAACAGTAAATCGGAATGCACGTTGATTAACTGGCCAGCAGCTGCTGTTCCAGCGATTCAATAATTTCTTCAGTGGACCAGTCCTGCAAAGCGACCCGGATGGAAGACTGGTTTTCGAGCCATTTACGAACTTTTTTCTCAGCGAACATTACCGTGCTGTGATTGCGTCCGCCAAAAAAATCGCCGATTTCAGTGTAGGCGGCCTGTGTGAGTTTCCTGGCGAGGAACATGGCCAGCATGCGCGGCTGACTGATATTTCTTGCGCGTCGGGAAGATTTCAGGTCAGCTTCTGAAATTCCAAACGTTGAGCAGACGATCTGTTGGATGTCGTCCATTTTCACAATACGGATACAGTCCCGTTCGAGATCGGCCAGCACCTGCCGCGCCATCGTCGTGGTGATTTTCTGTTTCGTCATCACGTGCCAGGTCTGCAGGCAGTTAATGGCGCCTTCCAGTTCCCGCACATTATGTGTGAAGCGGCGGGCCACGTATTCCAGCGCGCCCTCGGTAATGGGGGTTTTGAGCTGTAATGCCCGCTGACGGGCAATTTGCAATCGCAGTTCTGTTTCCGGAGCTTCAACCCGACAGACCAGGCCGGACAGAAACCGGGTGGTGAGCTCTTCACTCATTTTCGTTAACAGCCGCGGATGCCGGTCGGAGGAAAAGATCAGCTGCCTGCCATGGCTTTCCAGATGTTTGATCGTATGTAATAGCTCTTCCTGGAAAATGCGTTTGGATTCAAAGAAATCGATGTCATCAATAATCAGGACATCCACGTTGCGAAACCGCTGGCGGAAACTGGGTAGTGAGCGTTCCTGTAATGCTTTGGAAAAGTAATTTCCGAATGATTCAGCCGTCAGAAACACAACCTGCAGTGAAGGGTACTGCTGTCGAATTCTCCGATAGAAACCTTCCAGCAGATGTGTTTTTCCCAGGCCGACTCCGCCGTGAATGAACAGCGGGTTATACAGGGCCCCGGGCTGTTCACTCGCCTGCAACGTTGCCATGTAGGCAAGTTGATTCGATTTTCCTGAGAGGAAAGTCGACAGGTCAGCAAAGCGTCTGCCTTTATAGGGAGACGCTTGAGCCGGTTGTTGAACCGGTTGATGACCGCCGTCGATGCGTTCTGGTTTCTGGTCGGAAGAGGGCATCAGCTTGCGGTTTGTAGTATCCCCGTTGACCCGGGAAGTTGCCGGCTGTGCTTTCGAACTCAATTCCTGGCTGGCCAGTTGCGGATCGACCTCGAACCGATATTCTGCCGCGGGACCGATACAGGCGATCGCCGTTGCATAGATCTCGGAGGAGAACTTTTTCTGCATCCAGGTCAGTAAGAACGGGCTGGCAACTCCGATGATGAGGAGACTTGCTTCCAGCTTGAGACTGACTTTTCCTGCGAACCAGTTCTGGAAACTGCGCTGACCGACTTGCTGCGCAAGCAATCGAAAGACTGCTTGCTCGTTTGATTCGGTTAAAACAGGCCCCAGCTTGGCTTCCGTTGGTCGCCCTGCTGATTCAGCACAAAGCGTACCCTCCACTGCCAAAGACGTGGGTTGCATCTTGCACCCTCCCCCCGCGCGCAACATTCCCGCCCATAATACAGGAAAAAGCCAGATCCTGCTCGTTCCGTATCGATCATGGGTGTGAGGTATATGTAGAAATGATGCGCTAAAAAGCTCCATTGTTTACAGCGCCAAAAGATTTAAGGCATTGGTCTTGATCGACGCTGCGTTTACTCATTCAGTGGGACTGATACTAGCTTGAATCCGCAGAGAGTCAAACAGAAACGCATCGGAATTTTTTCAGAATTTTCAGACCGAAATCAAAAGCTGTTTTACCAGCAGAAAATCACAGTTTTGATCCAAAAAATAATTAACGGACTCATCTTTTGCCTGTGCAAAACATGTTAATGAATTTCTGGTTTTTTTTCTGAGAATTGCGAACGCATACGCGCATGCACGCTCAATGTGTGCTGTCTGATAAAACCTGATTTTTCGTAAATCTTTATCGCGTAGGAATTTTTGTGATCAACGGCAAGCATTAAACCGGATTGATTATGGGCGACAGCCTGTCGCAGTCCGAATTCGATGAATGCGGCGCCATAACCCTTTCCACGCTGCCCGGGAGCGACTCCCATGTAGACGACTTCCCAGAGATTTTCAGCCCGATGTTCCGATAACAGCAGCACACCCAGGTCGGTATGATCACGTTGAAACAGATACCAGTACTTCTGATCAGAGTCGCCGGAACTGCGATGTGATTCCAGCGATTCTTCCGTGGTGCGGCAGTGATTGAGAGCCGGGCAGTCAAATGAGAGCTGGTGCGTCTGCTCCAGCAGTTCCAGAAAACGGTGACGGTTTGCCTGTCCATCAAAACGAACGCATTGAATCTGCTCGGTTTTCAGTGGCTCACTGAGGCGGACGTCGGTCAGAGGGTGCCGCATGAACAGCAGGTTTGTCAGATGCGGGAATCCGTTCTGGGTCAATAACCGCCTCAGATTCAGTTGTCCTGGCTCAAGCAGTGCCTGACCGATACTGATTTCGGACTGATCAATGCGGGCTGCCATTTCCTGAAGCAGTGCCGCGGCACAATCAGTACGTGACGTAAAGGGAGGCCAGAAAAAAGCGGTTGCCGCATCCGTGAAAACAAGCACGCCTGCTCCCAGCAGAATCCCATTCTCACGGGCGATCAGCAGCTGTTTGCGACCGTTCTGATCGGCTTTGATAGTAGCGAGGAATTCGTCGATCTGCAGGTTCTGATCCACTTCTGAGGCATCAGCAAAAATGAACGCTGATGCTTCAGGCCACTCTTCCGGTGACGCTTGGGAGACAGTGATCGACATAAGCGGAGCTCATTCCCTGAGGCTGATTGATGCGACCCTTTCAAGAAGGGAAGCGACATTTACAGATATCATAAAAAAAAGGCTGGTCGATTGACCAGCCTGAGCTCAGGAATGAAGAGCTGAACTTAAAATTTGACGGAATTTAACTGATGGGTATTCCGTGAATCGTGGCGGAGACGAGGTAGCTCGTATCCGTAAGGATTCATCTGATGTTCCAGCATCTGTTCCGGCGAACCCCACTGCTGATCCGGAAAATCACGCAGGTTCACATTTGAGAAATTATGATTATCCAGAACATTCACAGGATGGATGGATTCCGAAGCCGGAGCAAATGTCTGCTGATCTGGCCGGGGATTGTTCGTGACCAGCATGAGGGCCAGACAGCACGCCACCGTGGTCAGAGTCGGTAGCAGGACATTAAAACGCGTGGGTCGGTTTTTCCGGCGACGGGCCGCAATTTTAGCAGAGACCTGAGGCCACACGCTGTCCTGTAAAGAAGGCACCGGGGCGCTGTCAAACTGATTTTGCAGTGCTTCGTAGCTTTTTTGCAGCTGTTCATACTGCAAGCGACATTGCTCACAGTTTTGTAGTTGTTTTTCGAGTAGTTTGAGTCCGGTGCCCGACAGGTCGTTTCCGACTGCCAGAGCAACGCGCGACTTCAAACCGTTGCATTGTGCGCAGTACATGTCTTGTTATTCCTTGCCCGACATGGAGCTTTCTACATTTTGACGATTAGACCACAGTTTCTGGAAACGGTTTCTTGCTTCTGCCAGTCGCCAGCGAATCGTTGCTTCTTTGCGGTCCAGAATCGCTGCGATTTCGGAAGTCGAGAAATTCTCCAGATCACGCAATACGAGTACGGTCCGATACTTTTCAGGAATCTCTTCCAAGATGGCCTGGACTTCCTGATTGATATCTATCTTGTTCCTTGGATCCGGGACTGAGGGATCGAAAGGAGTGTCTGAGGGACTGTCACTGAATAACAGCCACCAGCCTCTTCGCTTCTGTTTTCGCAGATAATCCAGAGCCTGATTGACCCCGATCCGGAACAGCCAGGGACCAAATCTCCTGGATGTATCGAATTGATCGAGACGCTCATAGCTTTTCAGGAATGTATCCTGTGCCAGATCTTCTGCCAGGTCCGGGCTTTTGACGAACTGAATCAGCACACGGATCAGTCTGCGCTCATAACGCAGGACTAACTCGCCAAATGCGCTGTCGTCACCCTTGCGAGCTGCTTCCACCAGACGGGCATCACTTGTCACGCCCCCTGAAGGTAAAGAATCTCGTTCCTCAATTTTTTTATCGACCATTTCTAACTGCATGTCTACCTCCCCTCTCCGCGTTATTTGACACGCTCTGTCTATTACTACGCCAGAGAGAGGAGAAATGATGGGAATTTAGTAAAGATTCCGGAAGGGAATCAAATATTCTCCAAATCAATTCGCCTGTCTTTAATTATAACTTACTCTCATTTGTTTTGGGGAGGATTCAGAGAATCTGTTTTATAAAATTGTAAGTATTTATATATCAGTACTTTACATTTCTTGTTAACACGAATGTCGTGAAACTTTAACCTGAAATTAGTGTGCGGGCGAATATATAGATCGCCCCCGTTGAGCGTTTCACAGGATGGAAAATAAAAGGGGGCTGTTTTTTTACGCGGTTCATAATTTACTGCGAATTTTATTGAGAGTCCCTCTATTGAAGCCTGTTCCTGGACTTTCCAGTCCGCTGTGAGGCCCTCTTTTCACCGTGGATTCCCTCACCCGAAAGCAGCCGGCGGTCTCCTCTGAAGGGCTGACTTCGCGGCTGATGTTCCTTCCCGGGTGCCTGATGTTTTTTCAAAGGCTTTACGCAGCCAGAGGGATTCGTTTCTGCATTACATTTGCAGGGGGATTTGTTATTCTGGTTTGCAGAGATATTTGAACCGAGCCTGTCAATAACATCCCATCGGTAGCGAGAGGACTTTTAATGATGCAACGGAAATATTGGAGTGGAATCATCAGTGCTTTAATTCTGCTTACAGGCTGTTCAGAGGAAAAGGCGTCCTCTCCTGATTCCCGAAAGGCCGCTTCAGATAAAACCAGTGCGAAGGATGCAGACATGAATACCGGAAATGAATACCAGCTGACCGTTCAGGAAGAGCCCTATGGAACTACCGCTGGCGGCCAGGAGATCACACAGTTCCTGTTGTCTAATACAAAAGGAACGAGCGTTAATATTATCAACTATGGCGCGATTGTGACCGCGGTTTACCTGCCCGACCGGGAGGGAACATCCGAAAATGTCACGCTGGGTTTTGATTCCCTGGCCGCTTATGAGAACAAAGGCCCGTATTTCGGTGCCATCTGCGGTCGCTATGCCAATCGGATCAAGGATGGAAAATTCACTCTCAACGGGAAAGAGTATCAACTGGCTCAGAATATTCCTCCCAACCATCTGCATGGAGGCAACGCAGGCTTTGATAAAAAAGTCTGGGCCGCTGAAAGCTTCAGCAGGAAAGATGAAGTCGGCGTGAGGTTGAGTCTGGTCAGTCCGGATGGCGAAGAAGGGTATCCCGGTAAACTGACGTTAAACGTCATTTATTCGCTGAATAACAACAATGAACTGAAAATCGATTACACCGCCACCAGCGATCAAGCGACGCCCCTCAATGTGACCAATCACTGTTACTGGAATCTGGCTGGTGAAGGCAAAATCCTGGATCATGAACTGGTTCTCAACTGCGACCAGTATCTGCCGGTGACGGACGAAGCGATTCCTACCGGAGAACTCAAGTCGGTCAAAGGGACACCGATGGATTTTACTTCGGCCCACAAAATTGGAGAGCGGATCGATCAGGTCGAAGGCGGATATGATCACTGCTGGGTGGTCAATCAGAGTGATCAGCAACCTGCCTTCTGTGCGCGGGTCAAAGATCCCGAGTCGGGTCGCGTAATGGAAGTCTTCACTACCGAACCCGGCGTGCAGTTCTACACGGGGAACTTTCTGGATGGAACCCCGGCCAGCGGCGGTTATCCCAAAAACGGCGGGCTCTGCCTGGAAGCACAGCATTTTCCGAATTCTCCCAATCAGCCGGAGTTCCCCAGCACCATTCTCAAGCCGGGGGAAGTCTACGAGCAGACGACCATTCATAAATTTTCAACAGAGTAAACAGCAGCGGACGGCCCTGCTGTGTATCAGAAGGGGAGACTGCGATGAACGTCGAACGGACCGCCTGGGACAGGAAATCGGCGCGCTTGAGAAACGTGGTTTTCATGACAGTCTGTCTGTCGTGCTTCCTGGTTTCCGGCAATCTGCTGGCGGAGTCTCCTGCGGCAGCAGCAGTGGAAGGACAGCCGCTGGCCGCGAATGTGAAGCGGCTCATTTCTGCGCTGGATTACCTGGGGGCTCCTTTACCCGCGCCGCTGGTTCAAAAACTGAATACCGCCTGTGATCAGCGGGACGCAGCTGCGATTCAGAAATTACTCGATCCGGAAGTCTTGTGTCTCGTCTCCCTGAACCCGGAAGTGCGGACGAAAGTGGCCCGCGGACCAGCCGCCGCTGTGTTGCAGCAAGGGGGCTTTACGCCGTTTGTGGTGAAGGTGGTCAATCAGAGTACGGTGACCAGGCAGCTGCAGATCTCCAGTCCCCAGGCAGGCCCTGTCTATTCGGGAGGCGCATTGAGTTCGCTGAAGCGCCAGGCACAGCCGGAATTGAATCGGAATGAAACCAAAGACAGTAAGACCGATCGCTTCCTGGAAGTCGAACTGTTTCAGGCGAGTCCGATGACGGCCCAGCTGAGTGGTCTGGAAGTGGAATATGTGCTCGCTCTGATCTACTGCCACGAGTCAGGAAAACGGGAAGCCACGCTGGCTTTCGATGTGGGAGCGGGTACGCAGGATATTGGTTTTCGGGGTGAAGTGCCGGTCCTGTTTGATGTGCGTCCGGCTGTGCCCGTCCAACTTACCATCAAAGACTTTGACGGCAGACCCACCGCCGCGCGACTTCTGTTTCGCGATTCCCAGGGACACGTCTTTCCTCTGCAGGCCAAGCGGCTGGCACCCGATTTCTTTTTTCAACCCCAGATCTATCGACAGGATGGTGAGACCGTGATGCTGCCTGCTGGCGAACTGGAAATGGAGTATAGTCGCGGCCCGGAGTATCAACGGCTGACCCGGCGTGTCAAAATTTCAGCAGAGGCAGAGCAGACCCTGGAAGTGAATCTCAAACGCTGGGTAAATCCCCGCGAATTCGGTTTTTATTCCGGCGACCATCACATTCATGCAGCAGGCTGCTCTCATTATGATAACCCCACGAAAGGGGTTTCTCCGCAGGACATGTTCAACCAGGTCAAAGGAGAAGGCATGA
>NZ_CAXAVM010000056.1:0-36438 GCF_963972345.1 uncultured Gimesia sp.
CGTTTGGCGCGACCTCCCTGATCGGGATCGCGATCGTTCGCGCTGTCAACCAGGTCGTGATCAAACTGGGCAATCAAGGCGTCGGGCCGGTCTTCATGGCGGGGCTCAGGTCATTGCTGGCGCTGATCGTGCTGCTGGTCTGTTTTTCTGCCCGATAATGTTTTCAAGTTTGCTTCGGGACGGTTCGATCTGCTATCTTGGATGCAGTGCCGATTTTGATTCTTCAGGAGAACCACTCATGTCAGAAGTCTTCAATCGCCGTCAGATGCTGGGTCTCTGTGCTGCCTCGGCACTGTGGTTACCGGAACTCACGTATGCAAAAGCAGCGAAACCCAAAGTCAAAACCTTCACCTATAAAACAGCAGGTGACCTGGAGATCAAAGCCGACGTCTACCGGGCCGACGATAATCAAACGCGGCCCGTGATGGTCTGGTTTCACGGCGGAGCGCTGATCGTCGGGCATCGAGGGGGCGTGAGTGGTCGCGTATTGCAGGACATGTTGAACGCCGGCTACACGGTGGTTTCGTTTGATTATCGTCTCGCCCCCGAAACGAAACTGCCGGAAATCGTTGCGGACCTGGAAGACGGATTCACCTGGCTGCAGGAAAAGGGGCCGGAACTGTTCAACGTGGATACCAGCAAGGTCGCCGTCTCGGGAGGATCGGCGGGAGGCTGTCTGACGATGATCGCCGGCTACCGGGCGAAACCCAGGCCAACGGTCCTTGTTCCTTTCTGGGGGTACGGCGATCTGATTGGCGACTGGATCGGTAAGCCCAGTCCGCATGCACGACATCAGACGAAACTGACGAAAGCAGAAGCATATCAGCAGGTCGGTACAGCGCCGATTGCGGATTCACGGGAGAGCAGAAAAGAGCGCGGCGCCTTCTATCAGTACTGTCGACAGCAGGGAATCTGGCCAAATGCGGTCTCCGGCTGGGACCATCACAGCGAACCGGAAAAGTTTGATCCCTATATGACCATCAAGAATGTGACGAAAGAGTATCCTCCCACGCTGATGGTGCATGGCACGAAAGACACCGATGTGCCTTACGAACAGTCGACGTTGATGGCAGAGCGGTTCCAGCAGCAGGGCGTCGAACATGAACTGGTGACGATCCCGAATGCCGAACACGGCCTGGCGGGCGGCGATCCGAAACTGATTGACGACGCTTACCGGCGGGCTTTTGCCTTTATGCATGATCACATGCAGTAAAGATGATACAGATTCCCTGGAAAGTAAAATAACGCGAAGGCCAGTCAACAGATTCAAGTTCTGAGCTGAATTGGTCGAGAGATTCATCGTAGCAGCTTCCATTGGTCACTGATCAGGCTACGATTGCTTATTTGTATTAGACTTCAAAAGGATGTGAGTCTGTGTTCGAACTCTGGATGACCCTGGTTCCGATTCTGATTGCGGATATCGTCAACCCCGTATTATTTGCCTTTCTGGTTTATGCCGCTGGTACCGATCGTCCTGTAATCAACAGCTGCGCCGTCCTGCTGGGGCATACTCTGGCTTATTATCTGGCGGGGATTGTGATTGCACTGGGCATCGAACAGATCTCCGATCATCTGTCGCATCCGCAGTTGATCGATTACATCATCGGCTTTGTGTTAGGAGTGATTTTGCTCTGGGTGGGCTACCTGTCCTGGAAAACAGAAAAAACAGAACAGGCTGCAGAGACTCGAACAATGACTCCACTTAAGGCGATCGGACTGGGGGCGGTGGTCAGTTTCATGGGCATGCCCTTCGCGCTCCCTTATTTTGCGGCGTTGGATCAAATGCTCAAGGCCGACCTGTCACCAGTGACAGCGCTGGGGGTGTTGGCGGCGTACAATGTGCTCTATGCCCTGCCATTTGTTCTGGTTCCCGTTCTGATCGCGACTTCCGGGCAGAAGAGTCAGGATATTTTACGCAAAATCAATACCTGGCTTGTGAGCATCAGCAATTTTCTCATGCCCATTCTACTGACGCTGGTCGGCCTGGCTCTGATCGTCGACTCGCTGATTTATTTTGTGACCGGATACGAGATGTTTTAATAGATTTCCGGTTGTTACATCGTATATGATAGAATCCTCTGACTTCTAATTCCGTCTCACCAGATGCCCTGAGAGCATACATCAGCAAAGATCAGTCTGATATCTTTGAGATTCCCGGTGTGCCGTATCGGTATTAACAGCAGTAAAATATTTCTATACAAAGTCCGTCAGTATGCAAACGACAAATCGCGTTGTGATCGCCGGAGGCAGTGGATTTCTGGGATTAAACCTGGCGGAATACCTAACTGAATTCGGCTATGACGTTGTAGTGCTATCACGACAACAGCCAGAACGGCAGGGTGCGTGGCGGTTTGTGCGATGGGATGCCCGTGGCGTGGGTGAGTGGTGCAGGGAACTGGAGGGAGCGGCTGCGGTGGTGAACCTGGCAGGACGGACCGTGGACTGTATCAAAACCCCCGATCACTGTGATGAAATTCTACGCTCGCGGGTCGAAGCAACCGAAGTACTGGGCAAGGCGGTGCGAAAGATTCAGACGCCGCCACCGGTCTGGGTGCAGATGTCGACGGCCCATCGCTATGGCGATCCGCCGGAGTGCGTCTGTGATGAAGACTCCGCCTTCGGTTACGGTCTGGCTCCCTTTGTGGCACGCGAGTGGGAAGCCGCTTTTGCGCGAGCGGTTTTGCCCGAGATGCGTCAGGTGATTTTGCGAACGAGTTTTGTGGTGGGCCGCAATGGAGGTGCTTTGTCGCGACTGAGTAAACTCGTTCGCTGGGGGCTGGGAGGCACAGTGGGCAGTGGTCAGAAGGGGATGAGCTGGATTCACGAGCTGGATATGAATCGCCTCTTCTATCGCGCCATCACCGATGAAAGCATGCAGGGGGCTTACCTGGCAACCGCTCCGGAACCGGTTTCGAATGCCGAATTCATGCGCGAACTGCGACGGGCATTCAAGATGCCCATCGGCCTGCCCGCGGCAAGCTGGATGGTACGGATCGGGGCGCCACTGCTGATGCGGACCGATCCGGAACTGGCGCTGTATGGCCGCTACTGTGTCTCGCGCCGCCTGCGGGAAGAAGAGTTCGATTTTTCCTTTCCCGATCTGGAGTCCGCGCTCCGCGATATTTATGCAAAAAAATAAGTGGAAAAGACAAAGAAAGTAAGCCACATTGCGATTAACATGGAAGTATCCCAACGGGAGAGTTCAACGACGAACAAACTATCGAGGAAACGATCGATGAAATATCAAACGCTGTCACTCCTTTTTTTGATGTCCCTATTGGGCTGCGACTCATCAACAACGACTGTTGAAGATGTGTCTGATAAAGTAGAAGTAGACAGTTCAGTGCGGCCTGAGAAGGTAAAATCGCCACCAGAGTTCTTGGATCCTGTGTACCGACCGGTCATCGTGAACATGGAAAATCTCCAGGCAGGTTCATCGTCTTCAACCAGATTCAGTCCTCAGAAAACTTCTGCCAACACCACCGTCACGCATGGAGCGACATTGGGAACTGGTCAACCGGATGAAAGTGTCAAGGTGACGTGGACGTATCTGAAGACGGACGAGCAAGGCGATCACTACCATTTCGAAAAAACAAAAATCGACAAATCGTCTCAGCAAAAAATGATGTCGAAAGAAATCCAGTATACAGGCAAAAAACAACTGATATTCGAAGATGATTTGCAGCGAACCTGGATGTCTCCTGCACCTGTAGAGAAAGCAGAACCGGACAGAAATTGAATTCAGGTTATTCTACAGATCTGTTTCCCAGTCTGTTTTCGATTGTGCTGCCAGGTTTTCTTTGAGGAAAGACCAGTTCGACTTAAGAAACACCAACTAGCATAAGTGCATTTCAGTGCAAGCCCAGCCCGCGACATATTGACGGCTTTTTATGAATGTCTGTTTTTCTGGCGACAATCGTCTCTTAACTTAGTATACTTTAGTCTGGAACAGCAACAGAGTTTCTATCAAGAGGTGTTCTGATCAGAAAGTATCAGAGCGGCTGTTCCGATGAGACGATTGATTGAACATTTTAGGGAGAGGACAAGTATGTCGATCATTACTGCGAGTCGGGTTTTTCTGAAACGCGCGCTCGGTGATTCAGAGGTCGCCACTGTGGAACGCATTCTCAACGATCAGGAAGGGGATGTCTCTGGTTCGACAGAGGACCGGCACTGGGAGCTGACTAAAAATCAGCTGATCATTACCGTCGACGTTCAGCCGACAGAAAACGTTGTGTTTGAATGCCACGAAGAATTGCAGGAACTGGGTCTGCAGGCTGCAGATGTTCCTGAAGTAATTATTGTCGAAGGTCTCGCGGAGTGCTCCGATGTGTGCCGTCTGATCGCTGATCGGCTGGCAGCAGATTTAGGGGGCATCACGCGTGGTGCAGAACAATGCAGCTGAGTCTGCTTTGATTCAAAGCTTCAGCCGCCAAAACCCTGTTCTGATTATCGGAACCGAAAATTAAAAAACGGCCAGTGGTTTTTGTTTCCACTGGCCGCATTTTTTTCGGTTAAGTGGCTTAGTATTCGCCGACCACATTGCCGTCCGTCTTGTGCCCCAGGTCCTGCCAGGTTCCCAGGTTGATGTTTTCGGAAATAAACTGAATCCGTCCATCTGCGAAGAGTACATGGACGCCACCCGTGTGCTGGCTGTGGGCACCCATCAGAGCCGGACCGCCGGTTCCACTGGAGCATTCCAGCAAGTCGGTGTTGGGGCCGACCAGTGTAGAGTAGCTCCACATATGCATCGACTGTCCCCAGAACCAGGTGTAACCGCGAAGTAACTGGTTTGCGGTACCGGTGCAGACGGTTCCTGAAGTGGCATTGGCACTCGCGTAGGGATGACCCACTTTACATTCCGATGCGATCATCGTATTGGATGTTCCATCGGTAATGTCACGAATGCGGGTGGCGCTGTTCAGGAACATGACGGATCTCCCGTTGTTCGCAAAGTCTGTCCCACCGGCTGAAAAACCGCCGTATTGTGCCGAGCAGACCACATAGTTAGTGGGGCCATACGCAGGCTGGCCGGTGGTGCCGCGGCTGCCGGGATCGCTGGGGCAACGGAAGACGGGCAGTTCCTCTTTCATGGCTGTCATATTTGCCGTTCCGGTATTATCAGGCTGGATACTCCAGTCGATCATGTTGTACAGGTTCGCCTGATCGACGTAAGGTAAAATGCGGGCCTGCCAGCCAATCTGGCTTGAGAGCCAGCTGTTCGCAACGGTGCGCACATGAGCGGAGGGAAACGTGAGCGCGGTATCGTGATAGTTATGCAGCGCGAGACCGATCTGCTTCAGGTTATTTTTACAGGTGGAACGGCGGGCTGCTTCGCGTGCCTGTTGCACAGCCGGCAGCAGCAGCGCGATCAGGATGGCAATGATGGCAATGACCACCAGCAATTCAATTAAAGGAAATCCCTGGCGGCGCTTCAGAAAGGCAGTTTTCATAATGTTAGTGTTCCCTGGTAAGAATTAAAAAAAATGATCGGTCAGATCATCAGTCTGCAGAAAATATCGCTAGCGGGTCTGGAGAGAAAAATCAGCCGTGTTCTTGCCGGCTTTCACTTCATACCTCAGCGTGGAATCAGCATTGTATTTTGCAGGAATATACTGCTGCATGATTTCGGTTTTTACGCCATCAAAGTTCTGGAACTTCCCTGTCTTCCGGGTTGCATTGATCAGAATTTTGTTCGCACCCACAACCGGTCCCTGGGCTGCCTCCAGCGAATAAACGCCGTTGGTAATCACGGCCTGAACGGCTTTCCCATGAATCCGCTGGCCTGTCGCATCGAGGTCCGGAATAAACTGGATACTCCCCTCGGGCAGTGGCTCGCCGTCCAGACTGACAGTCCCGGAAACAGCCGCGCGCTCCAGTCCATCCTTCGAAACACCAGAACAGCCACTCAGCGTCCAGGCGATTAAAGTCAGCAAAAAAACAGTCGAACGGGAAACAGGCAGCATGGTGAGTTGGTACTCAATAAACGGAAGTAGATTCGTAGAGGATTAAGGAAAGCAGTCTGCTGGACTGGCTGATTGAGAAAGCGGGTCTGAGAGCGTCTTCCGGAGGATCAGGGGGTGATCCGGGCTTACGCCGGGCAGGTATTGTGTCGCAGCAATTCTATGTTATCTAACCCCCCTTATGTGTTTCCTGTTCGCGGGATTTCAAAAAATTATGAAAATTTGTTGCAGCCCCGATGTGCTATATCGATTGTGTCTCAGATACCGTGAGGACGTCATCAAGTTGCGAGCCTGGCAGGAATGAGGTTACATCTGTTCCTGGCAGGCAGGTCAATCGGAAGGGAACGGGAGAGAAAAAATGCTGCAGAAGTTAAAACAGATCATCGAAGACTCAGACACAAAATCAGGTAGAGCATTTGATCTGGCGATTCAAACGATCATCGTGGTATCGCTGATCAGCTTCTCCATCGAGACACTGCCTGACCTTTCAGAGGAAAGTCGAGCCACACTGCATGTCATCGAACTCATGAGTATAATCATCTTTACTGTCGAGTATCTGGCGCGCGTGCTGGTTGCCTCTGACAAGACTGGCTTTATCTTCTCTTTCTTCGGGATCATCGACTTACTGGCAATCCTTCCGTTTTATCTCAGTACCGGACTGGATCTCAGGTCGCTGCGATCCTTTCGCCTGCTGCGGCTGGTTCGTATTTTGAAGCTGGCTCGTTACAGTGCTGCGGCAAAGCGATTTCATCGCGCATTCCTGATCGCCAAAGAAGAGCTGGCGTTGTTTCTGTTTGCCAGCCTGATCGTACTTTACCTGGCAGCAGTGGGCATTTATCACTTTGAGAACCCGGCTCAGCCCGACGAATTCAGCTCTGTCTTTCACAGTCTGTGGTGGGCAGTTTCGACTCTGACTACAGTCGGCTATGGTGATATCTATCCTGTGACAGCAGGGGGTAAAATGTTTACCTTCTGTATTCTTGTCGTCGGTCTGGGGATCGTTTCCATTCCGGCAGGCCTGGTGGCGTCGGCACTTTCCAAAGCCCGGGAGCTGGAAGATTGATCAGGCTGTTCACAGGCGACCTCTCTTCTGTATCGTTATTTTGGCTGTTTTTCATTGTGAACGGGTACCCTGCTCACTTATAATTCAGCCCGGATGGAAACAATCATACCTCAGATACCTGCCTTATCGAATCACATGGAACCCTCCCGATTCGGACCCTTCGGTCAAAGTTGTCAGCTGAGATTTCAGACCGATTGCTTTTCTAAACCCAACAACTGAATTTCGAAATTGATTGAACAGACAGGCTCGCTATGTTCCCCGTTTCGCGAAAGAATTCCGTTGCGCTGTTTTTCTGCGCATTGACCCTGACAGGCTGTTTTGGTGGCTCTGCCGAGCACATCGAACGCGCCGCTATCTCCGGTACGGTGACCTTCGATGGCAAACCTTTGCCCGAGGGGAGTATCCAGTTTGTGCCCGATGTCGATGCAGCCGGTAAACCGGTGCGTGGCAAGCTGGCACAGGCGTTAATCAAAGACGGAAACTACTCCCTCACTGCTGAAGCGGGTCCCGCCGTCGGCAATAACAAAGTCCTGATTAATGCGACCCGCAAAACGGGTAAGTTTCAGGAATCGGACGGCGTAAAAACCGAAATCATGCAGCAGTACATTCCCGCCCGGTACAACACACAAACAACTCTGAAGTACGAAGTCAAAGCGGACGAGAATACCGCCGACTTTGCACTCGAAGCCAAATAGTCATTTTCGTCCAGTACGGATTCCGCGTACTGATGTTCTTTTTTTCTCATTCAATATTCAGATGGATCAATCAAAACTATGAAAGCATTATTTCTGAAGCGTCGCCAGGGATTTACATTAATTGAGCTGCTGGTGGTTATTGCCATTATCGCCATTCTGATTGCGCTGCTGCTGCCGGCTGTGCAACAGGCACGCGAAGCGGCCCGCCGTTCCAGCTGTAAAAACAACCTGAAGCAGATCGGTCTGGCGCTGCATAACTATCACGATACCTTTCGCACCTTTCCCCCCGCCATGGTCCGCCGTCAGGGGGCTGCCGAGGAATGGAATACCAATATGATTAACTGGCAGGCCCGGATTCTGCCTTATATGGATCAGGCACCCCTGTTTAATAAGATCGACTGGAATGTGGAACCGGGTAGTGGCGGCACTGCCAACACCGAAGCCCGGGCTTATGAAATCCCCGCTTATCGCTGCCCCAGTGATCCCGGTAACCGGGGTAAGACTGGACAATCCAGCTTCGGTCCCACCAACTATGTGACCTCTACCGCGAATACTGGAAGTTATGCCGCCGGCGGTTCGACCTATCAGAACAACGGTCGCTCAGTCATGTTCCTGAACAGCAAGACCCAGATCAAGGACATTGAAGACGGGACCTCCAATACCATGCTGTCTTCCGAGTGTGTGGTGGGCCATCCTTATGCCGGCATCAACGCGACTTCGGGCACCGTCTGTACCGGGACAGCCAATCAGAGACTGCGCGGCTATTCCTGGTTTTACGCCCAGTCCATGTGGTCCTGGAGCTACACGACGCTGATCGGACCCAACTCGGATCTGATGGAATGTGCCCAGAGCACAGGCGGAACTGCCCTCTTAGGTTCGCGCAGCAAGCACGTGGGTGGCGTGCACACGCTGTTTGCCGACGGGCGGATTCGCTTCATCTCAGAGAACATTCACCTGGGAACCTGGCAGGACCTGGGAAACAAAGCAGACGGTAATGTGGTCGGCGAATACTAAGTCGCTTAACCGCTAATTGTAAAAATAGAAACGGCCAGAGGATCCCAGGTTCTCTGGCCGTTATTTTTTCATGAACAGTCACGCGCTTACTTCTTCGCCGGAATCACCGGCAACACGATGTGCGAGGGATGTTTCGCGTCGTGATAGATCGTATTATTCGCCGTCTGTGTGCGGCGGTTGTCATTTAAAGGTTCACCCGTGTTGGGGTTGATATCGAAGCGGGGGAAGTTGCTGCTGGAGATATCAACGCGGATGCGGTGCCCTTTCTTGAAGACATTCGAAGTCGGATAGAGTTTGATGGTGACCGGATAGATTTCGCCCGGCTCCATCAGCTTCTCGGTCTTGAGGGAATCACGGAAGCGGGTGCGAATGATACCGTCGCCGATGTTGAGGTCGAAGCCACCCGGGAAGTCAGCGCTCGGCGGATATACGTCGATCAGCTTGGCGGTGAAGTCGGTGTCTTTCGCATCGGATGAGATCCAGAGTTGTACTTTCAGTTCGCCCGTCACTTCGAGATCTTCTGCCAGCGGTTCAGTCTGAAAGACGATCACATCATTGCGGGCGGAGAGCGGAACGGGCTGCGTCCAGTTCCAGATGTGTTCACTCCCTTTCTGATCCCAGCCACCCTGGACGAGAATATCATTGCCGCTGGAAATATTGCCGCCAATCGTAGGGACCGGGTTGGCAGGATCAAACAGAAAGGTCGTCGCAGCCTCTTCTGTTTCCGGTTTTTCTGTGGAGAGTCCGCCTGCCGGCTGCAGATGGTATTTCGTGTAAACAGTACGTTTCAGCGGCCATTCGCTTTCATTGCGCCAGTAGCCGCCATGCTGAAGTTTGCCGTCCTGTGTTCTGGAACCGTCGCCGGTGCCCATCACGAAGATGCGGACGGGTGTTTCGAAAGGAGCAGCGGTGCCGACACTGTTATCGATGCCTTTGAGCCAGTGATCGTACCATTCCTTTCGCCAGGCGAGCGGATCGGCGATGGCGGCTTCTTTGCCGAAGTCGACCTGGCCGTGAGAATAGGATCCCTGCCGACCGTGAATCCAGGGGCCCATAATCATATACACGGGACCTTTGATGGTTTTCGAGAGCACCTGGAAGTTGGCCGTGTTATTGCTGCTCCAGGAATCGTACCAGCCACTCACCAGGTACACGGGAATATCTTTGTACTGTTCGGGGTAATCGATGATGTTGTTCTGCTTCCAGAAATCATCGTTGGCGCCATGTTGCATGCCCGCGACGAGCCAGTCTTCGTATTCAGACGCCAGCTGCATCGGCGTCGTCCCTTTGCGAAGTGGAAGCTGAAACAGATACTTCATGCGGTTCTCTGCCATTTCCTTGAGGACGGCCGCGGTGCCGGGATCATGTGACTGACGGCTGCCTTTGCCGGCGTTGAGATAGATCCAGTTCCAGAAGCGGAGTTCAAACGCGCCGCCGTTTCGCATGCTGGCATAACCCAGGTTGGACATCGCATCCACGGGGATGATGGTTTTCAGTTCGGGCGGTTTTTCCATCGCGAGTGCATGCTGTGTACCGCCGACATAGGATGTGCCGATCATACCGATCTCTGCATTCGACCAGGGTTGTTTCCCGATCCAGGCCGCGGTATCGACTCCGTCGACGCCGTCATCAGTCAGCATATGCCAGACACCTTCCGAGGCATAGCGGCCGCGTGTGTCCTGGGCGACGAAGGCGTAGCCATGGGAAGCATAATAGGTACCCGAGGATTTACAGCCGTCTTTGTTGTAAGGTCGGCGTTCCAGAATGGTGGGGAGTTTCTGATCGAGGACGTCACCATCTTCCACGGGCAGGTAAACGTCGGTCGCCAGCTTCACACCATCCCGCATGGGGACCATCACGTTCTTGCGCACTTCGACCGCATACGGACCACTGGCGGCAAACGCAGTTGAGGTGATGAGCAGGCAGCAGAGGAAACCGGAAATCATCAGCCGCAGCTGAGAACGAAAAACAAAGCGGGAAGTCATGGTGCATGCTTTCTAAAATCGGTTGTTATTTCAGCGGTGGTTATTGCCGAAAACTCAGGCAGGTGACGGGGTTGTTGCAGTTAACCCTGTCTTTGCAGGCTACTGGGAATGGTGAGGGATGTCAATCAATGGAAGAGGCGCTGAACCTGGAATGAATGTCAAATCAGGGGAGACCTCGAATGCAATTCGAGGTTGTCGTGGGACAACAGGAGGTCGCAGGGAAACCATTCGATTTTGAAGATGTTCTCTGACCTGTTTCCTGGTGATTGATCCCTTCTCTCTGTCGAAACGGATCTTGCCTGTAATTCTGTTCTGGCATAAAATCCCGCCTCGTACCTGCAGGCACAGGTCATTTTTCTCAGAGGAGAATCAGAGCGATGCGAAAAACTTCTTTTAATTTACTGGCAGGAATGTTACTGGCTCTGGTCGGCCTGATTTCAACAGAGGTCCGAGCAGAGAAACCAGAAATAAAGCAGCTGGAGGCCCCGGTGGCTGCTGTGAAACCACATCCGGCTCCCCTTATTCTGAAAGGCTGGCAGCAGAGTTCAAAATCGGGGCAGCGAATTATGGTGCCAAAATTTCCGAGCTTTGAAAGCTGGGAATCCCAAAATGGACTGATCGATTTGCGGAAACATTATCCCCGGAAAACAGCAGAGAAACGACTCCAGAAAACCCTGGGAATCGATGGTCCACAGCTCAAGTTTCACTATGGGCCAGGCCCCCGCGTTTATTACATTGACGGTCTGCAGACCAGTCAGCTGGGTTATCGTCTTCAGCAACTGAATGCACCGTAATCATTTCTGATTGAGGTCGCGATCCTTCAGTTGGCCGAACGCTTCACCGGGTGGGCCCGAATGTAATTCGGGCCGAGCGCAGCGAGCAGGAAACTGACAGTGTTACCTGCATAATACAGAGCCCCTGGTTTGCTCTCAAACTTCTCACAACATGTGGTAGGTAAACTAAAATTAAATTCGCTGGTTTACCCTGTCAATTTCCTGTTGTCTCCGACAACCCCGAATTGCATTCGGGGCCACCCCTGATTTGACATAGTAACCGGGAAATCAATCCGCCGAACCCTTCACCAGATATCGCTTCAACATCGCTTCATCAATGTCCACACCCAGTCCCGGTTTCGTCGGCACTGCGATCGTGCCTGCTTCGATTTCAAACGGTTCGGTGATGATGTCGTTTTCCAGGCTGTAATAGGTGCAGTCGTTGGCGAGGGGGAAATTGGGGGACGAACCGGCCATGTGCAGCATGGTGGCGGTGCGGAGACCCAGGTCGTGGGCGCAGTGGAAGATGCAGGGGACGCCAGCGGAAGCCGCGACTTCGCCGACGAGTTTGACGGCCCAGATGCCGCCACATTGGTAGGTGTCGGGCAGCAGATACTGGGCGGCGTCCAGTTCTAAGATCTTACGGACGTTTTCCATGGTAGTCACCGATTCATTCAGTGCCAGGGGCGTCGTGGTCAACTTCCGGATCTCGGCGGATTCCTGCAGCAGATCTTTGTGCATCGGCTGTTCGAAGTATTGCAGGTCATAGGGTTCCAGATCGCGGGCCAGCTGCAGAGCCACTTCCGGTGTATAGCCCATGTTGGGATCAATGCGGAGATTCAACCGGTCGTCCGTCGCTTCGCGGATCGCGCGGACCATTGCCAGATCCTCTTCCGGCGAACGTCCCGCTTTGGTTTTGAGTGTGGAGAAGCCGAGATCGACATAATGTTTCGAGATCGCGGCGGCTTCTTCCGGGTTGCGTATCCCCATGCAGCAGGTGACTTCCACGCGGTCCCGATACAGGCCGCCCAGCAGACGATGCAGGGGAAGCCCCGCCTGCTTGCCCAGGAGGTCCCAGCAGGCCATCTCGACCAGCGACTGCAGATACGGTTCTTCGATGCCCCAGTCAGCATAGAGAGCCGAGATGTCAGTGGGATCCTGGCCCAGTAGAATCGGGCGGAAGTAGCTGGCTTCTTCTCCGGTAAAACTGGTGGCATTCTGGAAGGAGAGCCGTTGCGGAGTTTCGCCCCAGCCGATCAGCCCCGCATCGGTTTCCAGACGAATCAACAGCGCGCCCGTTGTCAGCGAAGAGATGTACCGCGACTGGTACGGAGAAACGGGAGTCTGCAGGGGAACATCTACCAGAAACGTATCAACGCCTGTGATTTTCATGGTGTTTCTCCAGAGGCAAGTGAATCGGTTGTCGGCGAGAATGCAATGCTATCACTTCCCCGGTAAGCCGACAAGCAGATTGATGAATACACAAACTGATGCCAGTGATCATGATGGGATTGAAGGAGCCTAAAGAAAGAAGGGGTAGGCCCGAATGTAATTCGGGCCGAGCGCAGCGAGCAGGAAACTGTTTGTGTTGCTTTCCTGAATAGGTCACCTTTGTTTGATCTCCAGCGCATAATGATTGTGGATCGGAAAATTTTCATTCAGATCGCGCGATTGCTCTGTCAGTTTCCTGTTGACTTCGACAACCTCGAATTTCATTCGAGGCCACCCCGCTTTTGATTGTTGATCGAATCGAAACGGGTTGGGTTTCCTGTAATAATGCACATTGGCTACGGTTGTTGTGTCGGCTCTTCTCCCGTAAAGTAGGTAGACCACGGCTCTGCTCCGTCTTCTTTCGATTCCAGTAAGATTCCGCCATGATTCCCGAAATCAATAACCTGTTAACACCCTTTGAAACGCTGCCCGAGGGAGAAGAGTTCGAAGAACTGTTTCGAGGCAAGTCCTGCCGCGTGGAGCGGATTGTTTCGACCGGGCAGTCAACGCGGGAAGGGCAGTGGTACGATCAGGAGCATGCGGAGTGGGTAATTTTACTCTCCGGTTCGGCGGTACTGCGATTTGAGGGGGAAACCGGGGGACGATCGCTGGTTCCCGGGGATGCGGTGAACATTCCCCCGCATTGTCGCCACCGGGTGGAAGCGACGGCTGCCGATCAGGAAAGCGTTTGGCTTGCAATCCACTATGAGCCTGTCGAGAATGGTTGAAGTAAACAACAGTTTTCAGCACACCTTTATTTCCAATCGATTACAGAAAAGAAACACAGACTGATGAAAAAAAATCCGGTCAAGGCAGCGTTGCGTGAAGGGAAACCCCAGGTAGGAACATGGCTCTCATCGGGAGATATCATGATGACGCGGCTGATGGCGCGCGTGGGCTTTCCCTGGCTGACTGTTGATATGGAACACTCTCCCATCGACTGGTCCCAGGCCGCACATCTGTTCGGTGCGATTGCAGATGCAGGCTGTGTGCCTCTGTGCCGGGTTCCGCTGGGAAAATACGAATTGATCAAGCGGGCGCTCGACGCCGGGGCACACGGAATTGTTGCACCGATGATCAACACCGTCGAACAGGCGAAAACCGTGATCGATGCGGTCAAGTATCCTCCCGAAGGGAACCGTTCGGTAGGGGGCGTACTGCATGCCATGAATTTCGATGCGACGGCCGGCGATTATTACAAACATGCCAACGACGAGATCCTGGTGATTCTGCAGACCGAATCTCCCGAAGGTGTGGAGAATGCGGAAGAAATTTACAGCCTGCCCGGCGTGGATGCGATCTTCGTGGGGCCGAATGACCTGACCTTCCAGATGAGTAAAAAGACCGGCGTGCATCCTGCCCCCGATGAACTGGAAGCGATGCTGCAGAAGATTCTGGAAACCGGTAAGAAGACCGGGACCCCTGTCGGCCTGCATGTGCAGACGGTCGAAGCCGTACAGCAGCGGATCGAAGAAGGCTGGCGATTTATCGCGTGTGGCAGTGAAGTGAAATTCATGCTGAATGATGCCCAGCGAATTGTCAGCGGTTTGAATCTCAAGGCCGAAGAAGCCGACCTGGCCCGCTATTAACGGAGCCAGAGTTTGAAAACAGTAAGCGGCTTTGCAGAGATGCGGGGCCGCTTTTTTAGTTTACTCCGCGCTGACCTGAATGATCGTGCGTTCCTGGTGTTCTCCTTTGAGCAGCGCGTTGACGGTCTGTTGAACCTGTTCCAGCGTGATGACTTCCGCGCGGGAGTCGAGGTCGGGCAGTTTCCAGTCGGTCGCCAGTTTCTGCCAGAGCGCCGTGCGTTTCCGGATCGGGTACCAGGCCGAGTCGATGCCGTCCAGCGTGACGCCTCGCAGAATAAAGGGGAAGACCGTCAGGTCGAGTTCTGTTCCGCCCGCGTTTCCACAGGCGGCGACGCAGCCGTTTGGTTGAAGGGAGCGAATGACGTGACTCAACATCGGACCACCTACCGTGTCGATGGCGGCGGACCAGCGGGCTTTGAGCAGCGGTTTTTGGGAATCGTCTTCCAGTTCATCGCGACCAATGACTTCGCGGGCCCCCAGTTCAATCAGGCGGAGGGCCGCGGCAGGTTTCCCCGTGACCGCCACCGGATGAAAGCCAACGCGTTTCAGCAGGGACAAAGCGAAGGAGCCGACTCCCCCTGAAGCACCGGTGACAAGCACACTTCCTGCATCGACAGGGATCTCGTGCTGAATCAGGCTGTTGACACACATGGCAGCGGTCAGGCCGGCGGTGCCGAGGATCATGGATTCTTTCAATGTCAGTCCCGCGGGCAGAGGGACGACCCATTCGGGCTGAACGCGAATCAATTCAGACCAGCCGCCCCAGCGTTCAACACCCAGTTCGTAACTGGTGACAATGACAGCATCGCCGACAGCAAACTGATCGGACTGTGAATCGACGACAAAGCCGGCAGCATCGATGCCGGGGATATGCGGGAAGTTTCTCACGACACCCGGATGCCCGGTCGCAGCGAGGGCGTCTTTATAGTTGATGGAAGAATAGACGACGCGGATCGTCACATCACCTGACGGGAGGTCGGCGGACGGTATGGTCTGCAGACCCGCCGTGATTTCCTTCTGTTCGTTTTTGTTGACCAGAAAGCAGGAGACGGTGTTCTGCATGGTGACGTCTTTCTGTTTGTCGTGTTCTGTTACCAGGGGCCGTCGGGCGTTTCCATTTCCAGGATGCGCCAGCAATACCAGCTGGCGACGGTGCGATACGGTTGCCAGCGTTCTGCGATTTCAATGCAGGTCTGTTTGTCGGGGCGGGTTTTCAGTTCGTAGATTTTCTGAATCCCGTTCTGAATGCCCAGGTCATCGTGGGGAAAAATATCGGGACGGCAGAGGCCGAACATCAGAAACATCTGCGCGGTCCAGACGCCGATGCCTTTGACCTGGATCAGTTCGCTGGTGACATCTTCGTCGCTCAGAAGATGCAATTTATGCAGTCTGACTTTGTTCTGCATCACCATCTCGGCCAGATGACGCACGTAGGTTGCTTTCTGATTGGACAGGCCGACCGAACGGAGCTGCTCGTGTGAGAGCTGCATGATTTTTTCTGCTGTCGGCTGTCCTTTGCCGGTCAAGGCGTGCAGTCGGAGATAGATCGTACGGGCAGCGGATGTGGAGATCTGTTGCGAGACAATCGAGCGCAGCAGGAGTGCGAAGCGGTAGCGATACGGTTTGAGCGGGCAGGGGCCGATGCTGGTGATGACTGGTTTCAGCAGCGGGTCTGTCTTGCTCAGATGCTTTGACGCTTTCAGGAATGTTGCGGCGTGGTCATTCATTGCAGGTTACCGGCGGGGGTGTGATTTGCGAGATCGGCAATCATGTCGATCGTAGCAACTTCGACTGCCTGCTCCCATTCCTGGGGAGCGAACTTTTCCGAGTAGGGTGCTTTGCGGATCGCGAAGTTGATGCCTCGCGAGCTGTTGATGATAGCGCCCAGTCCCTGTTCATCAAAGGCACCTGCGACATCGCCGGCCCCTGCGCCCTGGCTGCCATAACCGGGGACGAGCAGGGGCGTGTGTGGCATCAGGGCACGCAGTTGATTGAGTTCTTCGGGATAAGTGGCACCGACGACCGCACCGATGGAGCCGTAGTGTCCCTTGCCTTTGGTTTTGAGTGCCAGTTCTTCCACGACGGCGGCCACACATTCATAGAGATTCGTGCCGTCTGTTTTGCGATCCTGAAACGTGCCGGCACCGGGGTTACTGGTGCGGACAAGAACATAGATGCCGGCGCCCCGTTCGACGGCGACATTCACGAACGGTTCCAGCGTGTCGCTGCCCAGGTAGGGATTCACCGTCAGGCAGTCGGCGGCCCAGATGGCGGAGTCGGGATTTTCTCCTGCGAGGTAGCCGCGGGCGTAAGCTTCCGCTGTGGAACCGATGTCACCCCGCTTGGCATCGCAGATGACGACCAGCCCGGATTCGCGTGCTTTCTGAATGACGCGCTGCAGGGCAGCGCAGCCGGCGGGCCCCCATTCTTCGAAGAAAGCAGCCTGTGGTTTGACCGCGGGGACCAGGGGGGCGACGACATCAATGATCCGCAGGCAGAACTCTTCAAAGGCAGCCGCGACGATCTCCGCCTGGGTGTGATTGTTTTTACTGGCATTGCTGACGATGTCGGCGGGCAGCCAGTCAAAGCGGGGATCGAGGCCGACCAGGGCGGGGGTTTTCTTCTTCTGGATGGCGGCGTTGAGTCGATCGGAAAAATGATGCATCTGGTAACTGCTTTCAGTGATTCAGGTTAGGTGTATTGTGCTGTTGTGAAGGTGTCAGATTTCTTTCATGAATCATACTAAAATAAGCCGACAATGGAACAATACCGCTTTTCGAATTCCGGAGCGGGACGAGAGTTTTTACTGAACGATGTGCCAGGGACGCGGCTTGCCGCATTTACAGAGTCGTATGAACTCTCATTGACACATCTCAGGCTGCCTGCGATGCTTGCGCAGCAGGGTTATTCGCAAATCCCGGATTCAAGGAAGAGTCATCGAAATGCTGGAAATTCTCAGCCCTTATCATTACAGCCAACAGCGCGCCGAGTATGATGCCGGGATCGCCCGGATGCGTCATTCTCATTATCTGGACTATCCCCGTCACGTGCACCTGGAGACGTTGGCGCGGTGTAACGCGAGCTGCAACTTCTGCCCGTATCCCAATCTGAATCGCAAGCATACAAAGATGAGTGATGAACTCATTGACAAGGTGTTGAACGAGCTGACCGAGATTCCGCCGGAAATGAACTTTCAGATTTCGCCGTTCAAAGTCAGTGAACCGTTTCTGGATACGCGTCTGTTCGACACCCTGGAAAAAATCAACCGGTTACTGCCTCAAGCCAAAATTGCGCTGACATCGAATGCATCGGCGATCACGGAGGGCAAGCTGGAAGCGCTGCAGGAGATCAAAAACATTGGCTATCTGTGGATCTCATTTAACGATCATCGGGAACAGGAATACGAGCGGGTGATGGGGTTGAATTATCAGCGGACCATCCAGCGACTGGAGATGATCCATGATACGTTTGCCGACGGGGATGTTTATTTTTCCGTGGTTCTCTCGCGTGTGGGAGATGGGACCCAGGCAGACCAGGAATTTGTCGAGTGGTGTGGAATCAACTATCCGCTGTTCAAATCGAGTGTATTCCCCCGGATGGCGTGGACAGGACAGGTTGAAGGTCTGACCGTCAATGAAGTCCCCAACATGGGGTGTGAACGCTGGTTCGAGCTGTCGATTACCGCGACAGGTGAAGTCGCGCATTGCTGTGCCGACGGACAGGCTGAGTATCCTATTGGCAATGTGAACGATCAGCATGTGCTGGAAATTTACAACTCTCCCGAGTATCGAAAACTGAGAGAAGCTACCGTATCGCGGCTGAGTGTGTCCCCCTGCGATAAATGCACTTTCATGTGAGATCGCTGCTGAAGCAGAGCCCGGTTCACGCCTCAATCTTTTTTGGGCGTGGGTTGTTTCAGATAAGGCTTCAACTCGGGAACCGTGGCGGGAATTTCTTCTGCGACCAGCCGGGCGATTTCGAGAGCCCCTATCCGTGAGAAGTGAGTGCGATCGGATTTGCTGGGGCTGAAGTCATTGCTGCCTGCATCTCCCAGCTGGTTAAACAGGGCGACGCTTTTCTGGTGCAGGTCGATGACGGGAACGTTCTGCTCTTTGCCGACTTTGAGCATGGCGTCTGCATAAGGTCGGAGGATAGTTACGATCTGTCCGTTTTCAAAGCGCCTGCGCGTCATGGGGGTGACGAGGATCGGTTTGATATTCGCGGCCCGTGCTTCATCAATGTACTGTTTCAGGTACTGCTGATAGGTGGTGGCGGGATCGGTTTCGCGGTCCCCTTTTCCCGGGCAGTCATTGTGGCCAAACTGAATGAAGAGGTAATCCGGTTTTTCCTTGAGCGCTTTTTTCCAGCGTCCTTCCCGGATGAAACTGCTGGAGCTGCGACCGGAAGCGGCGCGGTTCAGGATGATGACCTCGTCGGTAAAGTATTCACCAAAGATCTGGCCCCAACCCGTCATGTCCGGTCGGTCTTTGGGAGGATTCTTGTACGTGGCCATGGTGGAGTCGCCGATCATCTGGATGCGAATCGGCGGCGCTGCAGACGCGGACACGGGGCAAGCCAGCAGCCCGGTCAGGAAAATAATTGTCAGAGTAAGTTGAATGCGGCAAAGGGATTGGGGCATGAAATTCGTTTCCTGTTCGTCCGGGATGTGCGTTGTGGCTCAAGGAGGGATTTTGCTGGAATCGACGGACTCCGGTAGCTTCCTGGTCTCCAGTGGGTTATTCTGATGGAAATGAGAGTTGACAGCTCTGAAGTAGTCACTAAAATGGACATAAATGTCCGATATGGATTCTGTGCCTCCCTTTTTCAAGTCTGTTCATGCTGACTGGTCTTCCGCAGCAATGACAGGCTCCTGCCTTCTGGTCAATAGATTAGCATGCCGATGGATCATTGTGAAGAAATAAACGGTAACTCCCGAAGCTGGCAAAAATCCGGTTTTGCCTTGGGCCTGTTGTTGTGTTTCCTGCTTATGCCTTCGATGGGTTCAGCCCAGCTCAGTTTTGAAGAAGCACCGATCAACTACAACAAGGCAGAGCCCGACAACCTGATTTCCCGATTTCAGAAGCGGCTGGATGCAGGTGAGATCGAGCTGGAATACCAGCGAAAGAACCGGGCCGGTTATTTGCCTGCCGTACTGGAAGCGTTGAAGATTCCGGTGTCTTCACAGACGCTGGTATTCTCCAAGACGAGCCTGCAGGTCAAGCATATCGATCCGCAGTCGCCGCGCGCCCTGTATTTTAATGATGATCTGTATGTGGGGTATGTTCGAGGCGGATCCGTGCTGGAAGTTTCTGCCAGTGATCCGAAGCTGGGGACCGTGTTTTATACCATGTCCCAGTCGCAGACATCGCATCCTGCGTTTGTACGCAAGACATTTGAATGTACCCAGTGCCATGCTTCGTCGATGACACAGGGAGTGCCCGGGCACATCATGCGCTCGGTTTATCCCGGGCCGGACGGGATGCCTGTATTTCGGGAAGGGACGTTTCGCAGCGATCATTCCAGTCCCTTTTCCGAGCGGTGGGGCGGCTGGTATGTGACGGGCACACATGGTGAGATGCGTCACATGGGAAATCTGATTTTCCGCCAGGGGGACAGCGCACGTAATCTGAATCGGGAACCCGGGGCGAATGCAGTTGACCTGGAAAAGTGGTTTGACACCAGCGCGTACCTGACGCCTCACAGTGATATTGTGTCATTGATGGTGCTGGAACATCAGACAAAGATGCATAACCTGATTACCCGCGCACAGATTGAAGGTCGGATTACCGAACGGGATGCGACGGTGATGAACCGGATGCTGGAACGTGAAGCGACTTTTCAGAGTGACAGTACAAAACGTCGTTATGAGAGTGCCGCGAATCGACTTGTGGACTACATGCTGTTTGTTGACGAACTGCAGCTGAAAGGTCAGATTCAGGGCACGTCCCGATTTGAATCGGAGTTTACCCAACTCGGTCCCAGGGACAGTCAGGGGCGATCATTGCGGGATTTTGATCTGAAACGCCGGCTGTTTCAGTATCCCTGCAGTTACCTGATCTATTCCGAATCGTTCGAACAACTGCCACGACCGGTACTGGATGTGGTGTATCGTCGGCTGTGGGAAATTCTCTCCGGCAAGGATCAAAGCAGTGAATATGCCCATTTAAGTGAGGCAGATCGACGGGCGATTCGGGAAATCCTGCTTGAGACGAAACAGGGTCTGCCTGCCTACTGGAAGCCTGAAGAGTCGGAGACCGGTCAGACTGGTGGTTGAGCGCGGCGGGGCATCGTTTCTTGAAAAATCGGTGTGAATACGGCCACATCTGCTTTGATAATGGTTGTTTCAGTGTATAAGCCTGCATAGAATGACCTGCGTAGCGAGATTCGACAGGGGGGCAGTCTTCTTGAAACACTTCACGTTTGAGCATGCTTTCCCACTCGAGATCTCTCAACCAGTCATTTCCTGTCTGGATCGATGAAACCAGTATCTGCGCTTAGACCACGAGGAGCTTACGGGTATGTTACCCCGCCGCGAAGTATTTCCACACGTTATTGAAATCAACTATCAGGCCAGACAGCGTTTGGGATGTTGTGTTTATCTCGTTTTCAACGACCAGAACGAATGGCTGCTGATTGACATCGGCTATGAGGACACGGTTGGTGAAATCATCGAGATGATCCGCCAGATGGATTTTCCGCTGGCCAACTGCAAATATCTGATTGCCACACATGCTGACGTCGACCATATCCAGGGATTGAGCCGCGCAAAAGAATTGCTGCCCTCAGCCCAGGTGGTGGCACATCCCAGTGCGGCCCGGCTGCTGGAAGTCGGGGATCGTATCAGTACTTATGCAGAGATCAGTGCGCAGGGAATTTCCATCGATATGCCCGCGTGTAAAATCGATCTGGAAGTGAACGAAGGCGATGTGATCGACCTGGGTGATGATGTGAAGTTGGAAGTCTGGCACACTCCCGGTCACACCGATGGTCAGCTGGCATTCCGATTCGGCGAGCTGCTGTTTTCCGGAGATAACATCTACCGTGACGGGTGTGTGGGCCACATCGACGCGCATCATGGATCGGATATTCCTGACTTCATCAAGTCGCTGGAACGCATTCGCGATTGCGATGCCAGGTGGCTGCTGCCCAGCCATGGACCGATTTTTCAGAACAGAAAAGAACTGCTGCAGTCAACCATTGATCGCTTGAATACGTATCTGCATATGGCCGACTTCGGGACCTGTGCTGTCGACTGGCCTTTACAGGATGAATGGGACGAAGAACTTCTGAAGGGATTCGACCCCAATACCGCAGAATAACCGCCAGACAGATGTGCCATTTTGTCCATTTCGAAAGGTTGTTCCGGCAGTATTACTATGACAATTTGTTGTACCTGATATCAAAAGCGGCCTTCGAGCCGCTTTTTTTAGATATTTTGGGTAAGATCAGGGGGCGGACAGAGAAATTCCTGCTGCTATAATCCTTAAAACTGCTATCATGCGCATGATCTTTATCACAATTACAAATGTTGTCTGTGATACGACAAGTTCAACCCGATACGGCGACGAAGAATACCAGGATGGAGCGATCGTAAAAAGCGATTACGCTACAGCATTCGAAGCGGGCAATTCCATTTTTTTGTGCTTTCGAGATTGATTCATTTAGCGAAACCGTGACAATTCAGGAAATCTGATTTGAAAAAGTGCCGGCGATTTCCGGAAACACATTCAAGTCGGGTGCAATGGGAATGCAGTTTTGAATCAAACAATATTCTATTTGAATTTTGATTCCCGCCTTTCTGGGCTGAAATTCATAGATTAGATAAAGCCTCTGTGGCTATTGGATTAATTAATGGCTTCGTTTTTTGAAAAGCGCGATCCATGGGGACATAGTCTGTCATTGTGGGTAGTCGTTTTGATGGTCTTCGTCACTCCGCTCCTCTTTGGAGTACTGCGTGAGATCCGGCAGGAAAATAATGTCGAGAACTGGCTGCCCCCGGACGATCCCCAGTCCAAAGTTCTGTCGTGGCATCGCCACAGTTTCGGTATCGAAGATCGCCTGTTGCTTTCCTGGGATGGCAGTTCGCTGTCCGATCTACGCGCGGAGCGTTTGAAACTGGCGTTGATGGGCACTCCTGATGCAGAAGGCGTGCGCCGTGGTGGCTCGCCTTATATCAAGGAAGTGTTTACGCCCCAGGATGCCATTCAGAGAATGGTGGATTACCATATTGAGCCCGAAGAGGCGCAGGAGCGTCTGAAGGGGGTTCTGGTTGGCACAGGCATGCTGAAGGTGCAGTTAACCGATGCCGGCCGTAAACGACAGGAACAGACCATCCAGGAGCTGGTTTCCAAGGCAAAGCAGGAACTGGGGGTGGAACTGACTGTCAAACCTGCTTTCAAAGAGTGGGTGGAAATTGTTGATGAAACCCAGGGTAGGGAACCCGCTGATGCGGTATCAGAAGACGACGCAGACCAGGTGGATTTTGAAGCCCTGGTGGCGGCGATCCCGACACATGATTTTCAACTGATCTGGCCGCGGATGCAGCCTGGTGCTGAACTGACCAGGCAGATCAAACAACTGGCGTTGTCCCTGAAGCGACCGGAGATCGTGCCGGGAACTTCAGTCGCCGAGAAACAGGAAGGGAACGACACCCCCGAGTCCGAGCCGACACTGATCAAAGACTGTTTTTTCGCGGTCGGAACTCCGATTGCCATCGCCGTCGAACTGTCCGATACGGGTGATGCCGATCATGCTGCCGCCGTGGCTGCTGTGAAGATGGCTGCTGTCGAAGCCGGAATCCCGGAAGAAAACCTGCACCTGGGGGGCCGACCTGTTGCCGGGGCTGCGTTGAACGAGATGGTAAAAGAGTCATCCTGGAATACTGCGTATCCCATCTGGCAGTTCCATCGACGTTCGGTCACTTTGTTTTCCGGTCTGATCGGAATCCTGCTGGCATTCCTGATGCTGAAAAGCGTGCGTCTGGCCTGTCTGGTTCTGCTGGTCTCCTACTATACCACCTTTGTCGCTGTGTCGGTTGTGCCTTTGACGGGGGGCACCATGAATATGGTGCTGGTCGTTATGCCGACCCTGTTGACGGTGCTGACGCTCTCGGGCTCGATTCATGTGGCGAATTACTGGAAGCACGCGGCACACGTCGATATGAAAACCGCTGTCACCAAGGCAGTAGAAATGGCAAGAGCCCCCTGTGTGATGGCCAGCCTGACCACGGCGATTGGCCTGGCTTCGCTGATGACCAGTCCTTTGTCGCCCGTGCGTGATTTTGGACTGTATGCATCGATTGGCTGTGTGATCTCACTGCTGATGGTGCTGTATGGTTTGCCTGCCCTGCTGCAGTTATGGCCCGCCAAGCCTCCGAAAGCCTCTGAGATTGACGTCAGGCACTGGCATAAGTTTGGAGAGATACTGTCCCATCATCAAATGCTGGTTTCGGTGAGCTGCCTGATCATTTTTGTGGTTTCCTGTTACGGCTTCAAATGGTTTCGAACCGAAACGAAAGTGATCCGCTACTTCCCGGATTCGTCCCGCGTCATTCAGGATTACCTGTTCCTGGAAGAAAACCTTTCGGGGATTACGCCCGTTGATACGGTGATCTGCTTCGATGAAGCGGCCCAGAAAAAAATGAACTTCGTCGAACGGGTGGAACTTGTCCGCCAGATCGAACACAAAATTGCTGAGCATCCTGAAATCAGTGGCTCAATCTCCCTGGCCGATTTTCGTCCTGTTTCCGAGCCGCTGCCACCAGATGCCAGTACCTTCCAGAAACTGCGGAATGCGAAACGCGTCAATGAAACAGAACGGCGTGTGAAGGAGTCACTGCAGGACGGAACCGTCAAATCGTTTCTGTTTATCGCAGATAACACGGTGGAGATGGAACAGGAAACCGATCACGGCACGCGTTCTGTCGTCGTGGAAAAAGGGGATGAACTCTGGCGCATCACCGCCCAGGTGGCGATTATGACCGACCTGGATTACGCAGATCTGACTCGCGATCTGAATCAGGCCACACAATCGGTCCTGCGCGATCACGCCGGGACCACGCATCTGGTGACGGGCACAATCCCGCTGTTTTTAAGAACACAACAGGCGGTTCTGGAAAGCCTGATCAAAAGCTTCGGCCTGGCGTTTGCCGTTATTGCGGTTGTGATGATGATCCTGCTGCGCAGCACGCTGGGCGGCCTGATTACCATGTTGCCGAACCTGATGCCGATTGGTGTGGTCTTCGGACTCTTATCCTGGATGCGGATCTCTGTGGACATCGGGACGATGATTACCGCTTCGGTCGCATTGGGAATCGCGGTGGATGGAACACTGCACCTGTTGACGTGGTTCAAGATCGGTATTCAGGAGGGGAAAACGAAAGGCGAAGCCGTCGCTGCCGCCCTCGGCCATTGTGGGCCTGCGATGTGGCAGACCAGCGCCGCGGTGGGCATCAGCCTGGCGATGCTGTATCCGGCTGAACTGCTGCTGGTCAGTCGCTTCGGCGTTCTGATGTGTGCATTGATCGTTGCAGCCTTGCTGGCAGACATCATTTTTCTCCCGGCATTGCTGGCAGGGCCTCTCGGGTCACTGATTGTCTCCTCACTCAAGAAAGAACGGGAACAGGCAGAGAATGCGCCCGTGCTGCAGGATGGGAAAGAGACCAAGCCTCATCTGTCGCATGCGGTCAAGCGATCACAGTCGGAACGATCCCTGGAAACCTGAGAATTTTCTCTGCGGTCATCATGTGACGTACCGCGTTGATTCCGTCTGTGTTCCCGATTTACACCACGTCTCCTGGGCATTCGGACCGCGTCTGTCCGTGCGTGGAGGCGGTGCTTCATTGTGACGTGCTTCAGCCTTACTGAGCGGGCAGTTCCTCGGATGATCCGATTCCCCGTTTTTTCATGAAGTGGATATCCATGCTGGACTTCTGCAGCAGTTCGTAGCGTTCCCAGACGGGAGGACATACGAACTCGGCGTCCCGGGGCGTGCGGAGCAGTAGATGACAATCTGCGGAGGAGACCTTTTCCTTGGCCAGGCGTTCCATGGAAATATATAGACGCGAGCCTGGTTTGAGGTCATCAATCATTTTGTAAGGCGGATCTAAAAAGATCAGGCTGAAAGGCACAAAATCGGGCACATTTTTGGGCCGAAAGGAGGAGAGTAATGCATTGGTTTTCCAGCAGAGCGTCGTCTCTTCCGCGCCGATGCTCTCCACATTGCGTCTGAGCAGTTCGTGTGCTTTGTGGTCCTGTTCGATGAAGACCACCGTAGCGGCCCCTCTGCTGAGAGCTTCCAGCCCGAGTGAGCCTGTCCCTGCATAGATATCGGCCACACGTTTGTCTTTCACGGTGTCCCCCAGCCATTCAAAGAGGACCTCTTTGACAAAGTCGGTAATGGGGCGGGTGGTCTGTCCGGGGTTCGAATGCAGTTTCCGACGACGATATTTGCCTGCAATTATTCGCACTTCAATGCCATTTCAATAGAACGTGTGTGTACCAGATTCGGGTGCACACGAGTAATTAATTTGCTTATCTCAGGCGATTGTATAGAGGGTGATCAGGAATGAGAAGGATCATTGCTGTTCCTGCTGCTCCCGGACGATCCGTTCCCGGTGTTTTCTGATAATCTCGGCAGCTTCTTCGGCCACGGAGTGGAATTTGTTTTTTTTCAGGTTAGCAGTGACAGCCGGTTTTGCCGCTGCCGTTTCGGGGGGAGGCAACTGTGAAGCGTGAATTATGGTTGTATCACCGGATGAGGTTTCTGTTTCTTCAGCTTCTTCGGAAAGCCAGGTTGAGATTTCATCATCCGACAGGGGGGCTGATTTATCAGTGTTGAGATTAGTCGGTTTGGCAATTGCTTTACGTGCACCTGCCAGTTCAAACAGCATCGGGCCGACCCGTAACTGGTCACCGGGGTGAAGCGGGCTTTCCGTCTGTACGGGCTTGCCGTTGATGAAAGTACCATTCTGGCTGTTCAAGTCGACGACAAAGAGCTGTCCCTCACGGATGTGGAGTTCACAATGCCGGCGGCTGACATCAGGGTCTGTCACGCGGACATCACAGTCGAGTTCTCTCCCGATGGTGATGTTTCTTTCTGGCAGCTTCAGGGTTTTCCCCTTGTACTTTCCCGACTGGATAATGAACCTGGTCATACTTAGTGCCCTTTAAGTAATGATGTGAAATCGGCGCGGAAATCCTGACTCACGCCCGGCGTTCGTGCCTGTCTGAACGGCGGGTGTGATCTGATCCGACGGTAACAGTTTTCATGGATCGCTTCTGATAAAAAACAGAAAATGAGAACTGCCTGTCAGCAGCAGAAACGGCTTCCGCTCCTGAAAAACAGGGTTTTATGCTTAATCATGCAGGGGGACAACAAGTGCTTCTCTACAGGTTGGACAAGTCAGAGTGCGACCACGATGTTTCACTTTGACCTTGATTCTTTTTCCGCAGGAGCAGAAAAAGTGAATGTGTTTATCGGCTGCACTCGAAGTGGTTTCGCTGTGTGCATGCTTCCAGACATCGTCCGAAATTTCTTTGATCAGTTCGAGCAGTTCCTCCGTGTCAAACGGCTTGACCAGATAGCCGTCTGCCCCCACGCGATTTGCCAGCTGGCGTGATTCCGGTGAGTCGATCGCGGTCAGGATCAGGATGGGAACTTCGTTTTCTTTCTGCTTCATGCGCTCGCAGATTTCAAACCCGCTTTCCTGGGGCATGATCAGATCCAGGATTACAAAATCCGGTTTGTGCATGCCGAAGGAGGAGTGGGCCTGTCCGCCATCTTTGGCGACAGTGACATGATAAGCATGTTCTTCCAGCAGGGTTTTGAGGAAAAAAGCGGTATCCTGTTCGTCTTCAACAACGAGGATATGATTGACAATCGAGGATGTCAGTTCCGAGTGAATTTCATTGATAGCCATTGTAGGAGACTCTCCAATTCAGTGTCCCCGATTCCATCGGGCGGGTTTGCGATATGGAATAATCTGCAGAGATTTAAGTTTGCAGAGACTGCCCTGGTATCAAATGCGTTGAGTTAGTCAGTTGTAATTCGTCAATAGAAGTCCGTAATGAAATTCAATGATCTTGTAATAAAAGCGTTCTGTTTATTATCCCATAGCAGCAATTATTTAGCACGGCAAAAGTTTTTTTTTCGAACGAAATAGCAAAAAGTCCTGAAAAACAGGGCAAATACATTGACTTTTGGAATTAAGATTACTTTACTTACGCTTGGCCTGGAGAGAGTTTGCTCTTGAATCCAGGCCTGAAAACAAATTGGCAACTCATTATGACGAGGTGGGAATCCACTTCTTTCATTTTCAAATTTCCAGTATCAGGAGTTCACGATGGCAGCAAAGGCTACGACTAAAGATAAGCCACTTACCAAAACAGAGATCCTTAATGCACTGGCTGAAGGTTCTGGACTCACCAAGAAAGAAGTGACTGCAGTCCTGGACGAATTAAGTGCACTGATTTCTAAAAATCTGGGTAAGCGTGGTCCTGGTGTTTTCAACATGCCCGGTCTTCTGAAGATTCAGGTTCAGCGCAAACCTGCTACCAAAGCAACCACACGCCCCAATCCATTCAAGCCTGGCGAAATGATGCAGGTTGCTGCCAAGCCAGCTCGCAACGTCGTCAAAGTACGACCTCTCAAAGCACTGAAAGAGATGGTTTAATCGCCTCTCGCTTTACGCTGAGATACAACCCTCAACAGATGCAGCTCCTGGTTCAGGATGCTGCATCTCGGCAGGTTGATCGATAGTCTGCTTTCCCGTTTCAGTGCCCTGTTCGCTTGTCTGAAGCTGTAGTGATCTTACCGGGCTTTTCTCAGGTATGGTCCGATTACAGGTCTTAAACCCTAATTTCAGCAAATTTTATTTGAAATTTAGGTGTTTTTTGTCAAGAGCGATTCTACAGGAACGCCAGATGCACGGATTGTTGTAAGTCTTTATTGATATGTATCTTGCGTTCACAATGTAATATCGCAGACGCGAATCTGTTGATTCTCTTTGAGTCACTTTGCAGTTTCAGTGCGCTGGTGCATTGCGCCAGCCTCTTGACGCTCTAAATGTCGACATGTAAAATCTGTACGTTAATAGATCATCAGTATTTTCACTGATCGATTGCAGTGGTGCAAAGCCTACCAGTTCACACCACGTCAGGATTTACGCAGGATGCTTTATGTATCCTGAGAGAGAACAATGGCATGTTAGTTTTATCCCGAAAGAAGAATGAGAAAATCGTGATTGACGAGAACATCGTCATTACGATCGTCGAGATACGCGGTGATAAAGTCCGCCTGGGGATCGAGGCACCTCGCGAAGTGCCCATTCACCGTAGCGAAGTCTATGACGCCATTCAGAATGAACAGAATTCTGCAGCGGAAGAACCCAAGTCAGTTCCCGAGGGGAAGAATGACGCGTCGGAGCTGTTGCAGTAAAAGTCTGTCTGTGCATCTATGAATACTAACGTGCCGCTTCACCGCGGCTTTTTTTAGCGGCACATATTCTTCGGAAATCAGTCCAGCCAGAGCGATTAGAAGTTTTTTTCAGAGATCCTGAATTCTATTAACGCCGTCCGCTTGACTTATCCGATGGAAAGCTTAGATTACTATCTCTTGACGGCCCCATCGTCTAGTTAGGCCCAGGACATCGGGTTTTCATCCCGAAAACAGGGGTTCAAATCCCCTTGGGGTCATTTACCCTGCAGCGACTATAATCCTGGATAGTCGCTGCTTTTTTTATGCGCCGCGCCTTCCATTTTCTGATGACGGTCACTGCGCTGGAACAGAAACGCGGAAGCAGATTCTGGCGGATCACTTTCAGCGGAGGCTGAGAATCTCATCTGCAAATTCAGCGATACGAAATACGGCCTTTGAGATGGCAACCATGTTTTCTTCACTGGTCAGCAGGACCGGGTGATGCAGCACGATCATGTTCTGATCGCAGGCTGTTGCAACCTTGAGTTCGTCAGTCTGTCGGAATCGACGTCGGCTGTGGATCGCGTGTAAGGCTCTGAAGCCCGGATAGATGGCGATTCCTTCGGCCTGCATGGCCTGGCAGAACAGATCACGCGAGAGCCCCTGGAACTGCTCTGGCTGATACAGGAAGCCCAGCTTGTAATAGCCTGGCGTGCTGGGTGCCTGGGAAGAGAGCTGCCAATTATCGAAGGGGATCAGCCCCGAGTTCCTGCCGAGCCGAGTGAGAAGCGTGTCCACGTGTTTCTGGCGAACCTGATTCTGGTAATCGAGCGTTTCCAGTTGGGGGAGCAGTAGCCCTGACTGCAGTTCCGTCAACGGATAGGCTTCGTTCCCTCGATGCGAATAGAGACGGATGCGTTGAGCAATTTGCGGAGAGCGAGTCAGGATTGCCCCGCCACGCCCCGCTGTAAGCAGCTTGCTGCCTCCGAAGCTGAGAATACCGGTCTCTCCCCAACTGCCCGCGATCTGCCCTTCGATGAGGGCGCCAGGAACCTGACAGGCATCTTCAATGACAGCAATCCCCCGTTGCCGGGCGATATGGGTGAGTCTCTGCATCGATACCAGTCCGCCATGCAGGTGGGAAACGATGATGGCCTCTGTGGAATCGGTCATCGCCTGTTCCAGCAGGTTCAGGTCAAGATTGAAATTCTGCGGATCGACATCAATCAGTACAGGGGTGGCACCGACAGTCAAAATATTCTTGAAATTGCCTTCAAAGTCATAAGCGGCGAGTATGACTTCATCGCCGGCACCGATGTCCAATCCCCGTAAAGCCAGTTCCACGGCAGCTGTCCCGCTTGAGCAGAGAATCACCTGTTCGGTCTGGTGCCGTTCGGCCAGCTTCTGTTGCAGTTGCTCGGAACAGGGGCCGTGGTATCGGCCCCAGGCGCCCGTCTGTTGCGCCTGTTGCAGTACCTGATGAATGGCTTTATCAGGGAAAGGCCAGGCGGGCGGGCCTTCCGGGAAAGCGGGAACTCCGCCGAGAATCGCAGGTTTTTCAGAGGACAGGCTGTTCATTGGTGCGGGAACCGATTCAAATATAAGTTACGAAATCGGAATTTGTGGAGAACATAGTGTTATTCTAAAGAACGTTTGATTAAACTGAGAGTAGTCCTGTCTGGTCGGCTGATGACCGGTTCAGTCTGTAAAACCTTCAGTTTGCACAAGCACATTCATATTCAAGTGAGTCATATTATGTCACATCAGATCAAATTTATCATGGTGGGTGGTTTTTTAGGAGCAGGAAAAACCACAACATTGGGACGCCTGGCAAAATATTATACCGATCAGGGATTGAATGTCGGGGTAGTCACCAATGATCAGGCGGCTGATCTGGTCGATACCAACGCACTGCGGTCTCAGGGGCTGCATGTAGGAGAAGTGGCGGGCGCGTGCTTCTGTTGTCACTTTAATGCGTTGATGGAGACGATTGAAGAACTGGGTTCGCAACAGAAGCCGGATGTCATCCTGGCAGAGCCTGTCGGCAGTTGTACGGACCTGGTGGCGACTGTGATTCAACCGATCAAGCGCCTGTTCGATGCCGATTTCTCCATTCACCCGTATGCCGTACTGATGAAACCCAGCCATGGTCTGAAAATTTTGAAGAACGACAAAGGCTCCGGCTTCTCACCCAAGGCCGCATACATCCTGAAGAAGCAGCTCGAAGAAGCAGACCTGATTCTGATCAACCGGGTTGATGAACTCTCGGCTGAAGAGGTGGATGAAATCACAACGCTGGTCAATGAGCAGTTTCCGGGAACACCCGTGTTACGAACCTCCGCCCTCACGGGGGAAGGCTTTGAGGCGTTAGTGGAATTCCTGGAGCAGGATGGCGACTTCGGGAGCAAAATTCTCGACATCGACTATGACATATACGCGGAAGGAGAAGCCGAGCTGGGCTGGTTGAACAGCAGCGTGCATATTTCGGCAGAGAAATCATTTTCGCTGGATCAGCTGCTGATGGATGTCATTACACAACTGCATGCTTCATTTAAAGAACAGTCGGTTGAAACGGCGCATCTGAAAACCATTGGTTTGTGGGAAGGATTTTTTGGTGTTGCCAATCTCGTCAGTAATGACAGCGAACCCCGATTGTCGTTATCATCTGATTGTACGGTGACGGAAGCCGATCTGATTGTGAATGCACGCGTAGCCTGCGATCCCGAAGCGTTGACCACGCAGGTGACGCGGGTGCTGGAGAATTGTGCCCAGGCGTTGAATGCGAAGCTGGAGTTTCGCCAGACACAGAGTTTTCGTCCGGGAAGACCTGTGCCAACGCATCGGTATGCGACGCCACAATAGGCAGGGACTTCCGTTAAATGCGAACAGGGTGGCGACAACGTTTAATGGAATTTCATGTCTGAGCTCAGTGAGATATTTGATGCCGGTCGGCGGCAGAAGTTTCGTCGACAGTTGCAGTCCTGGTACGCTTCACATCAGCGGGATTTACCCTGGCGACGGGAGCGGGATCCTTACGCCGTCTGGATCAGTGAGATCATGCTGCAGCAGACGGTGGTGGCTGCCGTCATTCCGTACTTTAAGCGGTTTATGGCTCGCTTCCCCGATGTGCAGACCCTGGCGGCGGCCGACGAGAGTGAAGTGCTGCAGCATTGGGAGGGCCTGGGTTATTACAGCCGCGCCCGGAATATTCATAAGACGGCTAAACTGATTGCCGGTGAACTGCAGGGCAACTTTCCCCGCGATGTCGAGTCGCTGCAGAAGCTGCCGGGAATTGGGCGGTATACCGCGGGAGCCATTTGTTCGTTTGCCTATGATGTGCGGGCGCCGATCGTCGAAGCAAACACGCTCAGACTGTATTCCCGTCTGATCGGTCTGGAAGAGGATCCCCGCTCGAAGTCGGGACAGAATCAACTGTGGGAATTTGCAGAGCTGATCCTGCCTCGCAAATCGCCGGGAGATTTTAACCAGGCGCTGATGGACCTGGGGAGCCTGGTCTGTACGCCGCAGAACCCTGGCTGTGAAGCCTGTCCGGTGAGTTCCGGCTGTGAAGCTTTTCTGCGTCAGAAGCAACATCTGATTCCGGTCCCAAAAGGGAGGCCGGAAATTACATCGCTGACGGATGTAAGTATTGCCGTATTTTCCGGCAATCAGGTGATGATTCGACAGAGATTGCCCGGAGAACGCTGGGCCGGCTTATGGGATTTCCCACGGTTGACGCTGGAAGAAATGAACGGCAGTCCGCATCCGGCTGCGATTCGCAAAAAAACAGAGCGACAGCAGGAATTATTTCCTGCTGAGCGGAGCGCGGGATTAGAGATCCCGGAGGGGCTTTCTCCCGCATTGATTCCCCGGCTCGAAACCTACCTGAAGGAGCAGGCGGATATTGAGGCCAGTCTGCAGCAGCTGGTCACAGAAATCAGACACAGCGTGACCCGCTATAAGATTCGCCTGCTTTGTTTTGTGGCGCAGCTGGAACAGCGGGCAGCGAAAAAAAAGAAGAATCAACTCAACAGTGAGGCAGGCAAATCAGGGTACCAGTGGGTGTCGGTGCAGGAACTGGAAGCGTATCCGCTGTCGGTGACGGGCAGGAAGTTCGCGAAACTGCTGGCAGAGCGGATGTAGCCTGTTGATGAAAGTGCCGCTGTTTTGGGAGGGTATTCAAAAAGTGGCAGGCGCAAAAAAATCCCCATTCTCAAAATTGCCTGAGATTGAGAATGGGGAAAACGCATTTGACTCAAGAGAAGAAAGCGGCATCCGTGCCAAAAAGACCTTCCATGGAATATAAGCCTTTAGGGTTACCGGATGTGATGGGGATACTGAATGAGTCGCAACCCTCTCCTGTAGTCAAAGACGCTGTAGAACAATGGATATTGTTACTTGATTGTGCGTTAACCGGATAAATCTTTGAAGAGGGTGCCAAACTCGGGCATGTCCTGTTCCAGCAGATTTTGCCAGGCTTCCAGGTTCCAGATTTCCACGCAGATCACTGCGCCGATAATCATGACATCCTGATTGGGCTGAACTCCCAGAAACTCACGAAAGCCTTCCGGAATCGTGCAGCGAGAGCGATTGGCCAACTGAATGGTGCGATTTCTGGTCGACAGTAATCGTCCCAGGCGTTGCACTTCGTCCCAGCGATTCTCCAGGCGGTGTGACTGAATTTTCTGTTTAATCAGATCCACACCCTGCTGTTGTCTGTTCTGCCAGTCGTCGGCTTTCCAGAGACTGAGACAGCCGGCACGTTCCTTGGTCAGCATCGTTTCCCCTGATTCGTCGGTGATTGCCTGAGCCATTTCTGCCGGGAGCGAAATACGAAAGCGGTCGTCGACCGTTCGTTTTGTCTCTCCCGTGATAAATGTTTCACTGCTCATAACAAGCCTGTCCGAGGGGGATGCGTCAATCAGCTCTCAGCGATACCGAAGGTGTTCGATATTGTACTGGGCGGATAACCCACAATCAACTAGTTATCAAAGATCAATTGGGTAGGAAACCCACTAAGGACCGAATTTACCGTTGGTAATCCAAAAAGGCAATCACTGATTGTTCAATTCTGTCGATTTTGTCAATTTTTCTGCTCAGCTCTGATTTCAACTGCACATTCTGTTTCAGGAAAAATCGGCTGATTGAAATCAATGCGCGCCACTCAGACTCACGAAAAAAGTACGCATATTGAAGGCCGGCAGTGGCTGATATTCAGCTGCGCAGGCCGGGTTCTGCTGGGTATAATTCGCATCTCTTGAAGCCAGTGAAAGAGGACGCGCGAGAATGAGTTTAATCTCCGGGTGACACTTTGACGCAGTTGAGATGACTTCCAGAATTGAGAGTGACTGCTGAGGGGTGTGGCGAATTCTCTTTCCGGAGATTGTTTTTTTCACAGGCGCGAGATTGTCGCAGTTCGATTCAACACAGGTGTGACAATTGCGTGAAAGCGGCAGGAAAGCGGTGCGAAAACGGTTTGATCCGACCTGAAAATGAGTGGTGATCGGCCACTGGTGTCAGACGGTCAGCTGAAGACCTGGGGAAACATGCGGGAATGACGGCTGACCTTCACCACGAGTGCTCATGCACGCAGCGAGTGAAAAACGGTGCTACGCGCGCGACGCATATGACGACGTAGTCTCGCGAGAAGCGTGAGTGTGTCAAGCTGGATGTATGACACAGATGAAAACAGGAAACTTGTCAGAGAATATGCGATGTACAGATCGAGGATATCGCTGAAGCGGGAGAGTGCAGAAGCCTGTGAAATGAAAATGAAATAGAAACTTCAGCTGCCTGGCGGAGGTGCTGAAAATGTTTCAGGATCCGCCAGGCAAGCGAAGTGTGCCGCCTCGTCGTGGAGACGGGGCGGGTGAATCTTAATATTCACGGTTTTTAAGAATTCCGGGCAGAGGCACGGGGTAAGAACCATCAGCACGGGCGATGACGGGCGCTGGTGATTCCATGGTCAGTTTATCGACATCAGGAGCAAACTCCTGTTTGCAGTTCAGCATTTCATCGTAGGTGATGATCTGACCTGTGTGAGCGGCCATACGCCCCATTGATGTCACCAGGCTGGCTTCCGCACCACGACGCACTTCGTTGTAAGGCTGATCGTTGCGGATCGCGTTGATCAGATCTTCCCATTCCAGCTGATAGGGATTGGGCTCGGGTTGTGGGTAAGCCCAGACCAGGTTTTCATCGGTTTCGTTATAGCCTTTGTAAATGCGGGATTTTGCAGGGTGGTGGGCTGAAGTCGAGATAACAGCCAGCCCTTTGGTGCCGTGTGCAAAGCTGGCGAATTTCTGGCGACAGCCGGGAATCGTACGTCCCCGCAGGAACATCTTCGTGCCATCAGCGAATGTGTATTCGACGCTGTAGCTGTCGAAGTTCTGATCGACACTGTCTCCGCGGTAGTGACGTCCGCCGGAACCATCAGCCTGGACGGGCCAGGCATCTTTCATCCAGCAGCTTTCATCGATATTATGAATGAGGAAGTCACTGAAGCCACCACCACTGGCCCAGAGGAAGCCGTGAAATCGGGAGATCTGGTAGAGCAGTTCGCTGCTCATGTTTTCCGGTTTGGGTCCTGTTGCTGCGGAACCGGTCGGGCCGGCCATGCGGTATGCCCGGAGCTCCAGCACGTCGCCGATCTGACCGTCTTTGATTCGGTCGTGAAGTTCCTGGCGCGCTTTACAGTGCCGACACATCAGGCCCACGCCGACCTTGAGGTTTTTCTCTTCCGATTTTTTGGCAAGCTCAAGCATCTTGCGGGTGCTGGGTCCGTCGACTGTGATGGGTTTTTCCATAAAGACGTTGATGCCTTTTTCGATGGCATACCCGAATTGGACCCAGCGAAACGCAGGCGGAGTCACCAGCAGTACGACGTCTCCCGGTCCCAGGCAGCTGATTGCTTTCTCGTAACCATCGAAGCCAATAAATTTCTGATCATCGGGGACATCAACTTTGTCGCCAAATTGTTTTTCGAGACTCTTGTAACTGGTCTTGAGACGGTGATCGAAGACGTCGGCCATCGCGACCAGTTTAATCGGACCACTGGTCGTGGAGAGTGCGTTGGCCGCAGCACCCGTTCCGCGACCGCCACATCCGACGAGGGCAATTTTAATGGTACTTTCATCAGCAGCGTAGACATGGGGGATCGACGTACCGGCTAAGACAGAAGCCCCGGCTGCGAGTTTGCTGGAATTCTTTAAAAAATCGCGGCGGGATGAGACATTCTGGGGCGCTTCACTCATTCTGGGCTCCTTGGCAGTTCAATGAAATAAGATCAAATTTGGCATTTTATCTGATACGTCGATTGAACGAGGAGTGCTGGTTGACAATCGATATTCTGTGTGGACAGAAGCATAAGAACATCAGATAAATACATATGAGTATATCTGATTATATCAATGAGAAAGAGGCACTTGCAACTTGTTCTGCTAGATCGCAG
>NZ_CAXAVM010000057.1:0-36164 GCF_963972345.1 uncultured Gimesia sp.
GCGGACCTGGGCCGGTTCTTCTTCAGAACGGGGGAAATAATTATGATCGATCTGATCTCGGATCAGACGGGGATTCAACAATTTCCCCTGATTTGCCAGAGCAACATGTCCGGTAATCAGTTGCACGGGTGTGACGGCGATCTCCTGCCCCATTGGGATCGAACCGGTGGAATAGATATTCCAGTCTTTTAATGGCCTGACTATCCCTGACAGTTCACCAGGCAGCTGAATGCCTGTTTTCTGCCCAAACCCGAATGCGGTGACTGCTTCGTACAGCCCCGGATTGGTCAGTTTCTCTCCGATTTTTGCCATACCGATGTTGCTCGACTTCACAAGTACATCGGTTACATTCAAGATCCCGTAACTGTGGTGATCGTGTAACAGCCGCTTGCCCATGCGGTACTCGCCCTGTTCACAATCAAATTCTTCTTCAGTATGAATCAAGCCTTTTTCGAGCGCCGCTGCGACAATAAACGGCTTCAGTGTGGAGCCAGGTTCATAAATCGAAGCGATCGCTGTATTTTTCCAGGCGGACTCATTAATTCCTGCGGGATGATTCAAATCGAACGTCGGAACTGATGCCATCGCCAGGACCTCACACGTTTTGACATCCATCACAATCGCACAGGCGCTTTTGGGCTTCCACTCTTCCACAATCGACTGCAGCTGGCGTTCGGTATAGAGCTGAATGATGGAATCCAGAGTCACAACCAGCGTTTCGCCGTTTCTGGCTGCCACGCGTGAATCATTGCGGACCTCAATCACCCGTCCATGGGCATCTCGAATCAGAAAGCGATATCCATCCTCGCCACAGATCAGATGGTCGAAAGCCTCTTCCAGCCCTCCCTGACCTTTCCCGTCAATATCCCGCAATCCCAGAGCGTGGGCGGCCAAAGCGCCCTGGGGATACTGCCTGCGATATTCCTGACGAAATCCCCAGACATCATCCGAGAGATCCAAAACCCTGATCGCTGCCAGCTCCTGATCAGAAAGGCGGCGTTTCACCCACAGGAACAGTTTGTCCCGGTTTGCTGCTAATCCTTTGAGAAAGTCAGTCTGATCGAGTTGCAGTATGTCACAGATCCGAGCGACATTCTGCTCATTTTTCAGCCGCTGGGGCACCACATACAGACTGTTACTGACAATCGTGGTTGCCAGGAGTCGACCGTTCCGGTCAAGAATATCCCCCGGTCGCGCGGGAATTTTTTCTTTATACACCTGTTGTCGAGCCACAACCCGGGCAAACTGACGATGTCCAATATATTGCAGATAGACCAGACGACAGGAGATGACAAGCCAGGCCAGCACGACTATCAGAACCAGGCACCAGGTGCGCCCGCTGTTTCGCAGATTCGATGGTACGAAATTCAAGAAGTGCTTCTCCTGCAGCTCTGGTCACCGCTGATCTCTGCCTGTCAGACCACAGCATTCCGCAGCCGGACCTATTTTTCCGCCTGCTTCTTCTGTGGAGTTAAATGCCATTGCAGTAAAGGCATTTCACGTCGATTGCTTAAAGCAGGCTGCTGATTCGATTCGACATCCAGTTCCCCGCGTTCGATCGAATTTAATACCTGACGTGGAGAACCCGCGCGTTGTGTTGCCAGCTTCATCTTGGCATGCGTATTCACCAGAACATCCAGCTGATAATGCTGCCGACTGACCAGTCGTTTCAGCTTCAGGCTCTCTTTTTCCAGTGCAATTCCAATCAGAGAGACAGCAACCGCCAGTAAGATTGCACTACTGAAACGGAATAACATCCCAGGCACCTTCCCCTACCAGCGAGAACGCTATCGGAAAGTTCGCCGCCAGTTATATAAATAATGAAACATGACGTACCATTGCGCCTGTATTCACTATCGGCTGGATGAGTTTCCAGGAACGAGACTGACTCGGCTGGCATCATAAGGCAGCTGCAATTCTGTTCCAATTTGAAGCTTGTTCGGGTTTTGCAGTCTCTGTCGGTTAATCTGATAAATCTGATACCAGCGGGAAGATCGTCCCAGGTGCTTCTGAGAGATATCAGTCAACGTATCACTGCTTCCCACACGGTACATGGGTCGACCGTCAGAACTGATAAAAAACCCGGCTGGTTTACCCGTCTTGCGGACTTCGGTACTCCCGGCAAACTCACTGACGGTGGTCTGAGTGATTTTATGGCTGGCCTGGTACCGTGCTTCAATCGCCGCCTGATCGGGGGCAATCAATTTCAAACCGGGTTTCATTTTACGGGGATCACTCACGCGGCTTTTATTGATCTGTGCCAGCAGCTGAAAATAGCGACCGGTCCCATACAGCTTTTTGGAAATCGTCCAGAAATTCTCACCATTCTGAACCACATATTCTCCACCAAGCGCTTTTGCAGGCTGCTGACTGAATGATTCTTCCTGAAGCGATCCAAACTCCTGGGTGGAAACCTCGCTGACAGGAGCCGGGCCATCAAACAGCCCCCGCGCCTCTGTCTGATTTTCCGCGGTCATTTCAGACTCACGGAAAGTACTTGAATCTATGGCTGCGGCAGGACGTTTCACCGTGGTCACGCTTTCTGCCTGCTGTGCTGAAAACTCTTCCGCCCGGAAATCACCAAATCGCTCTTCAGTCTGAGCAACCTCTGTTTCGCTGAATTCTGAAGCGGAGGGCTGTTCAAACTCCTGGTTCGACATGGCTGAACCGCCTGAATCAAAGGAATTCTCGATATCTGCAGCGGGAGCCGGAGGCTGCTCCTGAGCGAAACCGGAATCACTAAATTCGTCGAGACCTTTCGAACTTGAGATTTCCGTAATATTTACTTTGGCTTTCTTCTCAGCCACGGGAGCGCTATTTTTCTCTTCCGCCAGGCCGAAATCATCAAACCCGCTGGCAGCAGGCTGCTGAGGCTGCATCGACTGTCCCTGCTGTGGCGCGGCACCAAATGGATCTTCCTCAACCTGTACTGTTTCCGTTGCCGCTTCTGCTGCAGGTGCAAATTCATTTGCTGCAGGCTGTTCCATCAGTCCGGACTCACCACTGGCAGCCGGTTGCGAAAACCCGGACGCTGCTTCATTACCAAACTGGCTGTTTTGAGATGCTGTCGCTGGTTGCTGGGCAAACTGGTCACTCCCGCCGAAGGGGTCCGGTTGTGCCTTATCAAATGCGGCTGGTTCTGGCTGATTCTGCATGCCGCCCTGAAATTCGTTCGAGGAGGGATTAGAAAACTCGTTCGCAGGCTGTGGTGGTGGATCGAACTGTTGAAACCCGGAATCTGTCTGTTTCGCTGCGATTTCAACCGGCTGGGCTGGCTCACTCTGTGAACCGAAGGCATTCTGATCAAACTGATTTGTGCCCGCTGAAGCAGACTGTTCTGAAGCGAATGGATTATCCTGAGCCGACTGCTCAGCCGGCGTCGAAAAGCCGGTATTCTCAGCCGGCGGATTAAAATCATGGGACTGATCGGCTAACTGATCTGATGTCTCTGATTCTTTGTTACCCGCTGCAAAAGGATCGACTTTATCAGAAGGCTCCTGTTCCTGCGCGCCCTCTTCGGGGCCGTTAATGGCAACAGCCTCCTGCGGATGATTAATTTTCTGATAGACAACCAGACCAAAGGCGCTGAGCAGGATACAGATCAGACAGAGTCCTACTTTGGTTTCAATGGCGATTCCGGACTTGGGCTTTTCAATTCCCCAGTCTTCTTCAGTGGTCTGTTCTGCTTTTTTTTCTTCAGTCATGGCTCTAAACCATTTCCCGTTTAAACGAAATAAGTCGAATTCAGACAAACAGAAAACTGTCTGTCTCCCTGTTATTTCCAATATTCAATTTTATGTTTTCACAGCCACGCGCAGCTTGGCAGTGCGACAGCGTGGATTGACTCTTTGTTCCGCCTGAGTTGCCACAATGGGTTTGGCAGTCAGGTTCTTCCAGATCTTCTGGTTTTTAAATGCCTGTTTGACCATGCGGTCTTCCAGAGAATGAAAGCTGATAATCGCAGCTCTCCCCCCGGGCCTGAGTACCTGTGGCAAGACAGATTCCAGCATTGTTTCCAGTTGCTCCAGTTCCTGATTTGCCGCGATCCGTAATGCCTGAAATACGCGTGTTGCCGGATTTTTTCTCGCCGCCGCCAGTGCTTTGCCGGGAATCGCCTGCTGCACTGCCTGGATCAGCCCGGCAGCAGTTCGGACAGGATTCGATTTCCGCTGTTTCACAATCTGACTGGCAATTCTCTGGCTGAAACGTTCTTCACCATAAACTTCCAGAATCTCACACAGCTCCGATTCCGACAGGTTTTCCAGTAACTGCCAGGCAGGAACACCGCTCCCTGTATCAAAACGCAGGTCCAGTTCTCCCGCTGATTCAAAACCGAATCCCCGTTCCTCGTCTCCCAGCTGATCGGAAGACAATCCCAGGTCCAGCAGTACGCGATCGACGGCTGAAATCTCTAACTCTTCCAGCACGGCCGGCAACTCTGCGTAACTGCTCTGTCGCAGGTAACATCGACCTGCGGACAGAGACTCTGGTTTTAATTTTTGCGTGGCAAAACCCAGCATCATGGCATCGCGATCCAGACCAATTAAGGTCCCCTCAGTATTAATTTTTTGCAGTATAAGCTCACTATGACCACCTGCCCCGACTGTGCCATCAACGACAATCAGTCCTGGAGACAGATCCAGTTGTGTTATCACTTCACGCAACAGGACCGGTAAATGGACAGGCCTTTTCTGATCACCGGGCTTACCTGACATTCAACTGAAAACGATTCTAAATAAATGAATTGAACAATAGACTGGTTGACTGACTTCGACAGAATGATTCCATCACAAATCAGCAGAAATACGAATTGATTTTTTCGGGAGGGGTAGCAACATGAGAAGTGAAACTCAGAGAGATTATGGACCTGAGTTGCGGAATTTAGAACAAGTCCGATCCTCAAGCGCAGGAAGTTTAGAAAAATCCTGTTTTTTTGGCAAGATCAGTTAAAGATTTTTGAGATACGATTTCCAATCACCCTAAGTAACTGATTTGAAACCGATTGAAAGCACAAGCCGATCAGGAGCCGGGCAACAGAGGATGCATCTCGACTCTGTTTCAGCACTGATTTCTGCGGTTCAAGGAGGGAACCCTGAAGCCATCCGTCTCAAGCAGCATCCATTCTACCTGTCCTCGGAGACGAACGACCGGTGGCCCAACCCAATGTCATGAGCACACACAGGTGACATCCATTTCACCTTCAATCCGCAAAGCCCGGTAGCCAGCGGAAGAGTCCCGATTTGTCCTCCTTGAACAATACTGCGTTTCGATTTGTGTAAACCACCTGCTCATGTTTGCTGAAATGTTCCACATTCCCTCAAAGACTACCAGGGCATTTGACCAAAGGCCTGAGTGGCCATTTCATCAAAATTTGGTCCATGATCATTAAGATAGGTATTCCATCGTTCTGCACTCCAGATTTCCGCATGGTTCTGAACGCCAATCAAAACCACTTCCTGCTTTGGCTCCAGACTGGCCAGTTCTGCCAGACGCTCAGGAATACAGACTCGTCCCTGAGAGTCAACTTCCACTTTCTCTGCTCTGGCATAATACAGACGCAGATACTGGGCAGCTTCTGGACCATTTCTGGAAAAGTCCGCTAATCGTTGTGCCTGCTGTTCAAATCCCTTTTCTGAGTAAACCAACAATACGGACGCGGTGCCTGGAGCGATGTAAATCTGGGAATTCTCTTCCTCCACGAGCTCTTCCTTGAGACGTTTTGGAATCGCCAATCGACGTTTACCATCCAGAATCTTATTGAATGTTCCCGTTAACGCCATTGATCCCCACTTATCACCACCATTCACCACAGAGTGATGAATTTACCACCCAAATCGGAATCGTCAAGCATGATTGAAAGCCGGGTTAGAATTCGGCCAACTTGAATCGACCTAGATACTTATCAGATCAGGAATTGTGACTTTGCTGATTTTTAAATTTTGTTGCGGGAAGGGGAAACCGCGAGCAGAATCGGGCCCCGATTCAGTCTTCCCGTGTCAGCAGATTCGCATACATCCGGTCATATCTGTCAGCGATGGATGCCCATGTAAACTCATTCTTTACAAGAGCTTGCGCAGATTCAGCCATTTCGATAAACCTGGCAGTCTGGGTATCCAGATTATTCAGTGCCTGCTGAATTTCGGCAGGCTGTCCTGTCGCCACCAGAGTCCCCTGCTCCGCATCTCGAATCAACTCGCAAACACCATCGACCCGGGTTGAAATGACCGGTAAACCGGACGCCATCGCTTCCAGGACCACATTCGGCATGCCTTCCCATAAAGAAGGCAGGACAAGACAGGTCGCAGCCTTCATCAATTGAGGTATCTGGGCGTGCCAGCCTGAAAAGTGAATTCGCTCCACACAGGAGAGAGCAGCTGCTCTCTGCAGTAGCTCCGCTTTCAAGGGGCCCTCTCCGACAAACAGCAGATGGAAATCAGTCGCCTGCCGCGCGAAGTGTTCAAACGCAGTGAGCAGATCGTGAGGTGCCTTCTGGGGATCCAGCCGTCCCACAAACAGCACTACTTTCGCATCTGTGGGGATTCCCCAGGGACTTAAATCCAGAGGTTCAGCAGAATCAAACAGTTCAAAATCAACGCCATTGGGAATGACGACGACTTTAGAGGCGGGCAACTTTCCCTGTTGGATCGAGAAATCAGCGACCGACTGGCTGACACAGACATTCAGCTCTACCAGTCGACTGGTAAGCCGATCCAGCAGCAGGTGCCCATTTTTTCGTTTTTCCGAAACGCGAATTCCGGAGACAATGTGGGGAATCCCCGCCAGCTTCCCGGCCAGTCGGCCAGCCAGATTCGCATGAAATAGAAACGTCTGCAGCAACAACGGCTTTTGCATTTTCAGCTTGTGCGCCAGTTTCCAGATAATGCGCACATCCCAGGTAGAGCGAACCTCCAGGATTTCTGTCGGAATCCCGGCAGCTTTCAGGCTGTCCACCAGGGGACCAGTCCCGGTCAGCGAATACACCACCGGCGCCCAGCGATCTCGATTCAGCCGTGTCACGATCTGAACCAGCGCACGTTCTGCGCCGCCGGGCTGCAGGCCGGTAATGCAAAACGCGATGGGAATGGGTCTGGTTGGTTCAGCCAAATATGATCCCTTAGAACACATAACCGATTTTAGCAGAATGCGGGAGGCATCCCGTTTCACAACCGTCTCGATATCAGTATGATATCCCCTCTTCTGAGCAGGAGAGTTGAGACGCGATGTCCTGTTTACTTAATGTCTATTGTTCTCAGACAGCAATACTCGACAAGCTTAGATTCGGAATTAGTAATCATTGAGTGCGGAGAAATTCAAAATCTCCGTTAAAACCCATCATTTTCGACAGTCAACCCGACAAAACGATCGACTGTCCCTGTTCATGCTGACAGAAGCACCCCTTCCATCAGCTTCTGGAAAAGCGCATCACAACCTGAGATCAAGCTGGAACATTGCGGAATGACCGATTTAAACGCTTTTGATTACGAACTCCCTCCCGGATTGATCGCGACTGAGCCGACACAACAGCGGGGTCAGTCGCGTCTGCTCATCCTCGACCGCAAGTCCCAGTCCATAACGCACGGCTCTATTTCGGATCTGCCTTTATATTTAAATCCAGACGACTGCCTGGTACTGAATGATACCCGTGTGCTGTCAGCCAGATTATTCGGCACGCGACAGTCAACGGGAGGGAAATGGGAAGGCCTCTACCTGGGCTCAAATGCCCTGGGAGAATGGAAACTGATGAGCAAAACCCGGGGAAAACTGAATCCGGGAGAAATCATTGTATTACGTCCCGCGCATCAAAGATCACTTGAGAAGCATGTGACTCTGAAATTAATGTCGAAAGATGCGGAAGGTTACTGGACTGCCCTGGTGCGGTCCGACGAAGATCACCACAGTCTGCTTGCCCATTTTGGCACTATGCCGCTCCCCCCCTATATGAAACGTGACCTTGCCACTGAGGAGGACTGGGAACGTTATCAGACTGTATATGCGGCTCAACCGGGAGCGGTCGCTGCCCCGACCGCGGGATTACATTTCACTCCGGAACTGCTGGAGCGCTGTACCCGAGCGGGAACCCGGATTGCCAATGTGACGCTGCATGTCGGCATTGGCACATTCAAACCCATCTCGGTCGACACGCTCGAAGCGCACCAGATGCATTCGGAATGGTGTGAACTGCCTGCCTCCTCGGCAGAACTGCTGAATCAGACAAGAGCACAAGGGGGGCGAATTGTCTGTGTCGGTACTACCAGCGTGCGCACTTTGGAATCGGTCGCACAACAGGGGCCACTTAAAGCCTGGCAGGGAGAGACGGATATTTTCATTTACCCCCCCTACCGGTTTCAGGCTGTTGATTGCCTGCTGACGAACTTTCATCTGCCCAAGTCGACATTGCTGGTGCTGGTCAGTGCCTTTGCCGGATCAGAATTCATCCGCGAAGCCTACAAAAAAGCTGTAGAAGCAGAATACCGCTTCTACAGCTACGGGGATGCCATGCTGATTTTATAACTTCAGTATTACCGGAGCCGTTTTACTGAGGTTTGGCGATTTCTTTGGGAACCTGCCCACTCAGATAACGCCAGTTTTTAATGAAGGAGATCAAATCGGCCATCTGTTGGGGATCAATTGTCTTCTCCAGACCAACGGGCATCAGTGATACGCCGTTCGATTTCATCTCTTCGATCTCATCCTTCAGAACCGTAATCGTCTTTCCTTCCGGTTGAGTCAGCGTAATCGAGGCACCGCTGTCAGAAGAAATGATCCCGGTGTGAACGACACCATCGATCGTGATGATCGTGTAGCTGAAGAAATTCGCATCGATGGCACGGTTGGGGTCCAGGATATTCGTCAGCAGATACTCCGGAGTTTTGGTGCGGGAGTCCCCGATATCAGGTGCCACGTTGATTCCCATTTCACCAATCTTGTGACAGGTGACACAGTTCTTCGCAAACACCAGTTTGCCCTGCAGAGGATCGGCTTTCAATTTCAGCGACTTCTGATAGTCGGCTAAAACTTTCTGGCGATCTGCAGGAATCGCAGCAGCAAACAGAGCGGCAGCCCGTTTTTTGATTTCGGGATTCCGATGTCGCTGCAGACTGCTGGAACGGGAGGGACCCAGTTCTGAGATTTTGATCTGGTCTTTTTCAATCGCATCCAGCAACAGGTTAGTGCGATCCTGATTCGACAGCATCGCATCCAGAATGGCGCGTCGCATGCCTGGAGTCTGTGTGGCAAAACCATCCATGAGAATTTCACCGATCCGTGGATCTGAATAAGGGCTGATCGCCGACATGGCTGCAATTTTCACAGCTTGCGAATTCCTCCCCTGGATCAGGGAGATCAGTGTTTCACCACTGGTATCAAATCCGACGAACTGCAAAATGCTGATGGCATTCAAACGCTGCTCTGTGGGAGATTTGGGATTGGCGGCGGTATCCACAATTTTCTGATAGAACGTCTTCAGCTTCTGCTGATCGGTATCAGGCAGTTTGGCCTGATATTCCGCAATCGACTTTCCCCGCCGCCTGAGACTGTTACCCAGTCCTTCAAAACCGGCAATCTGCAATGGCAGAAGTGCCTCTGAATCGAGACCGGCGATCAAAGACAGCGTTTCCTGAATTTCTTCAGGTTTCAACCGGGGACCGATCACGGCGGTCATTTCATTCACGGCATCAGTAATGCCGGACTGAGATGCCTGTTTCGTATCACGGGCCTGTAACTGCTTCAAAAAGGATTTGAATATTTCCACTGTCTGTTCGGGAGCAGAAGACAGCACAGCCGCCCGCGTAAACGAATCACTCGATCCGTCTAACATCAGGCTTGCCAGCTGGTCTACCGCGGACGGTCCGTCTTTCGCTTCCCCCAGACTGATGGCCAGTTGAAATCGCAGCGGCGCATCTGCTGACTTCACCAGTGAGAGCACTTCCGTTTTCAGTTTGTCATTCTGCGACAACCGGGGTTCGCTCAATTTGACTGCTTGTGCCACCACACGCTGAGACTGATCTTTCAATGCCTTTTCAATCAAGGCATCACTGAGTTTCCCCAGCCCTTCCAGCGCCCACAAGGCCTGGATGCGTGACTGTTCTGTTTTACCGCTGGAAACCAGTTGCTCCAGCTGTGGTTGGATCGAGGCATCCTGTCGTTCGAAAATCAAACGGGAAGCCGTCTCGCGTTGCCAGGCATTTTCAGATGACAATGCGGCAACCAGCTGCTCCGGCGTCGCATCCTTCAGAGAAGTATAGACACTTTTGTCAATCTTTGTCCCTTTAGGAACAATGCGATAGATCCGGCCACGATCAATTCCATCATTCAGATCGGAGCGTTCTTTTAATTCGGCGGGCATGAACTGCGGATGTTCGATCACGGCGCGATACATATCACACAGGTACAATGCGCCATCAGGGCCATTCGCCAGGTTCACAGGTCGGAACCATTCATCGCGGCTGGCGATGAACTCTACCTGGTCGCGCCCGTATTGGGAATCGTAGGTGGCTCCCATGGGTGTCAGCACATCCCGGTGCACCAGATTCGCTGTCGGCTCGCAGGTGAAGCTGTTGCCGTAAAATGACTGGGGGAACATTCCGCCGCGATAGATGGTCACACCACAGGCGGCGGTAAACTGACCGGCGTGCAGTGTGGAAGTCGTCCAGGTGCGGCTGATCGCATACACGCGGGAATCTTCGCCATCGGGTGAGACATCATGATAAACCGACTTCACCGCCAGGTAAGGATTCCGCTTGAGGTAACGATTTTCCAGCACGATGTGTTTATTGGGATTTCGATTGGAACAGACAAATCGGTTCCCGTAATCATCAAAGGTCAAACCAAACTGACCGATTCCGGAAATCGATTCATATTCTCCCGTGAGCGGATGAAAGCGAAAATCCAGGCCGTTAATGGGAACCTGTTCCGCCTGCTTTTTCCATTCGGGATGGGTGGCGATGACCGAACCGCCCCGCAAACCGTTCGCGATATAAATATGGTTGTCCAGGCCCAGGGTCGGATGATTGGCCCGCAGTTGAGAGTTCTCTTCTTTGAAGCCGGTGAACCAGGTCTCAACGAGATCTGCTTTGTCATCACCATCGGTGTCTTTCATGTACTGCACTTTACCGGCCAGTGTCACAATCAGCCCCCCCTTCCAGGGTTGCACGCCGGTCGCAAACAGCAGCTTGTCGGCAAAGACGGTGGCGGTTTCATAAAAGCCATCCTGGTCTTTATCCCGTAATAATTTGATCCGGCTTTTGGGATCTTCACCCGGTTTGGGGCCGTGGGGATAGTCAGTCATTTCCACTGCCCACAGCACGCCTGATTCATCAAAGGCGACAGCGACCGGGTTAATGACATTCGGTTCCGCAGCCACCACCTGCATTTCAAAATCAGGATGCACTACCGTCTGCTGCAAACTTTCTTCGGGAGATAACGGAGATTTGGGCACTTCCGTTTTTTCCGTTTCGGCAGCGAAAGAGAACTTCAGACAGACCGCGGCCACCAGCAGGAGCGAGCCCCAGCGGAAAGCGAGACGGGGTAATCGCGGAATCGACTGATTTCCATCACCGGCGGGTTGTTTAGACGCACGAAAAGTAGCTGATTTCATGTTAGATCACCGTAACAATTCAGATTGATTTCTGGTTTGATTCACACTAAAGAATGACTTTACATCGAATCTATCGTAACCGACAGCTTGACGACTCTCTATCTTACTTGAACCTGCTTTTTGAGAATTTATAAACAATATTAACGTTTAGCGAGACCTATTGCATCCCTGCAGCGAGACTCTCCCCTTTTTTCGGTATCACTGCCCGCTATTTTGGGGATTCATGCACTTCGGAACGAAACTGGCTTTTCACTCCCCTCTGAAATCGATTACCCTGAGTTGATGCTTTTGAGAAAGCAGAAAGCGATCATGACTGGAAATACTCTCCTTTGAATCAATAGTGAATTATGCAGTCTTTAAGTCTGGTTATCATCCGTTTCTGTCTGTCGGCCTGGGTCGGTGCAGCCGTGATTTTTGTAATCAATGGCGTACAGGATGTCACCTATCAGCCCTTTGATTCCTTAATCAGGGACCAGCTGATTACATTACACTTTCCCGTTTACTATACGATCGCCTGGGTACTCTTAACGGGTTCTTTTCTGAGTTCGCTGCTTCTGAGAACAAAAAACCTGTGGAGCCGAAAAAAAACAAATCTGATCACCACTCTGATCATGCTCAGCCTGGCCATCAGCCTGGTCGATTACTTCTGGATCTATCTGCCACTGGAATCCATGATTACTCCGGCTGGCAGCCCGCGGCCCGCGGAGTTCCACCATTACCATCAGGCCTCCAAGTACATTAACAGCGTTAACATTCTGCTGGCATTGATCGCGGCGATTCTCGTAAACGGCCCTCTGCCACGTCAGACTTCCGAGAACAGCAACACAGCAGAATCAGTCGCGAATGTGAAATAACTGCTTGAGCGCATCCAGCAGTCCATGGGGTGTCCCTTCCCGCGCTTCCTGCCTTAATACTTCCAAGGGTGGATGCAGCAGCTTATTGACGATCTGTTCGATCGAGCGCTTGATCAGTTCCTGGTCTTTTTCATCCAGATGCGACAGTTTGCTGAACAGCTTTTCCACTTCCTGTTCGCGCACCTCATGCCATTGCTCGCGGAGCTGCTTGATGATAGGCCCTGTCGCCCGGTGATATACGCCGTGCATGAAACGATCGGTTTCTTCGTCGATGATCGCGAGTGCTTTCTCGACTTCTTTCTGGCGTGACCGGCGATTCTTCTCACAGGTTGCTTCCAGGTCATCAATATCATACAGAAAGATATTATCGCTGATCTGGCCGACTCCCGGCTCAAAATCACGTGGTGCCCCGAGATCCAGGATGAAAAACGTTTTGTTTCCGGATTTCTCCAGGACCCGTTCAAAACAGGGAATATCGACAATCGGTCGCGAAGCCCCCGTGGTACTCACAATGACGTCGGCAGCTACCAGGCATTCTTCCAGGTCTTCAAAAGGCCGGGCTTCCCCGCCCCACCTGCCCGCCAGTTTTTGTGCATTTTCCAGACTGCGATTCACGACCACAATCTTGATCACGCCTTCATCTTTCAGATACGTCAACGTCTCTTCTGCCATTTCGCCGGCACCGATGATCAAAACCGTTTTATCATCAAACCGCTCGAAAATCCCTTTGCCAAATGTCCCGACTGCGACACTCGCAATGGAGACCCGGCCTTCTGCCAGCTGGGTTTCGGTGCGAACACGGGCAGAGACCCGGATTGCCTGTTGAAACAGTGCGTGTGTCAGGGGCCCGCAAAAGGCATTGTCTGTCGCACACTGATAGGCCTCTTTGACCTGATTGACGATCTGCGGCTCGCCGAGCACCATGCTGTCCAGACTGGAAGCCACCTGAAACAGATGGCGCACGGCATCCGGCCCTGTACGTTCCAGGAAGTCCTCAAAGAAATCGCTGACGGGCACCTGGTGAAATTCGGAAAAGAATCGGGCCAGATCCTGGTGCGTAGGCCCGATCTCTGAATCTTGTGTGGCGGTATAAAGTTCTACGCGATTGCAGGTCGAAATTACCACGATTTCAGTATCGGGATAAGATTGCTTCAGAACCGAGTACGCCTGGTCCAACTGTTCTTTGGAAGAGAACGCCAGCTTCTCTCGAATATCCAGCCCTGCTGTCTGATGGTTGCAATATACGACCTGCAGATTCACGACAGAATCCTTTCTGCAGTCGAGTCATGCAATTCAATGACGGGCGTGGTGATCTGTGAATGCCACGATTCAAAATCCAGAATGCGGACATTGGAAAGGATCTGAATCCCGATCACCGTCAGCAGTATCAGGCCTCCGGTCCAGATCGTCAGTTGCGCTATATGTTTCTGATTGGGCTGTTTCGTCCGCAGAATGAAGATGACACTCAGCATCATTCCCACCCAGACCACTTCATACACAATGATCACGGGATCAAAAAATGAAATGGCATGCGCGCCCTTGCGGACATACACTCCCAGCCCGATCCCGATTCCCATTCCGACCGTCATCAGAGGGGCAGAAATCATTAACGCCCAGCGATTGAGGCGCGAGAGCTTTGCCAGGCTGGGCAGATTGAACCCGCTCGAAAAATTCTGCTTCTGCTTCAAGCGGCGATGCTGTATCAGATACATCAGGCTCAAAACAAAGCTGAGAACAATGCCGACACCTCCCAGTACAAGCAGCGAAGCATGCAGCATGGCCCAGGAACGGATTGAGGGTTCCATCAGCGCGTTGGTTGCATCGTCTACAAAATAAGAAGAGACCACAAGCGCCAGTACCAGGGGAATCAGAAACAGTCCAATCGAAAGTTCTTCATCGATCAGATTGATAAACAGAAATATTGCCACCAGCACCCAGGAAAATACAATCAGCCAGTCGTGTGAGGAACTGAGCAGTGGTGGTAACTGGGTTGTACGGGCCCGATTCAGCAGGTAAGCGGTCTGGGCGACCAGCCCGGCGAGTGAAAACAGGAAGATCAAGGGACGCAGGAATCCGTTTTTTTTCCGCAGAAACCGGGTCACCTCTAATCCGAGGGCAACCAGATAACTGGCCATAAAACAGAATACGGTCACTTCCGACAACATGTCTGGTACTTTGTCTGGTAGAGAGGATTGAACGTGGTGGGCTGTTTACATCGCTGAAAGGGTTTCAGCGGCCTCTCTATTATAGGGCTGTACAGCAGGTAGAGGGCAAGTCATCTTGCTTCGGATTCTAATTCGTACTCCGAGATTTTTTTGTGCAGCGTGTTCCGGTTGATCCCCAGACGCGTCGCGGTCTTGGTCTGGACCCCCTGGCAGGACCTTAAAACCTGCAGAATCACTTCTTTTTCCACAAGTGATACAATCTGAGTATGTACATCGGTGGAAGACTCACCCACACGCTGCAGTTCCATAGAGACCAGATCCCGGCACATGGTTTCCGGATCCTGGGCTTTCGACGGAAACGAGCGCGCCATGGATTTGCCGGTGACATGCCCCGGTAACAGGTCGAGGGAAGGCCCATCCAGACCAGACAGGACAATCAGACGCTCCACATAATTTTGCAGCTCGCGTACATTTCCCGGCCAGGAGTAATTCCTGAAAGTCGATAATACTTCTTCAGAGAACTCAGGCAGGGGAATTTTTTCCTCCGCGGAGAACTGCTTTGCGAAAAAATGAATCAGTTCGGGGATGTCTTCCGCACGCTCTCGCAGAGGAGGCAGGTTAATCGGAATCACGTTCAGACGGTAATACAAGTCTTCGCGAAACCGTTCAGCTTCGATTTCATCCAGCAGATCACGGTTGGTCGCAGCAACAATGCGACAATCCACCTGAATGGATCGCGTATCTCCCACCCGCTCAAATTCGTGTTCCTGCAGAACCCTTAACAGCTTCACCTGCAGGGTAAAACTGACCGAGTTAATCTCGTCCAGAAAGATCGTACCACCATGGGCGGCTTCAAAACGGCCAGTTCGGTTTTCGACCGCACTGGTAAACGCCCCTTTGATATGCCCAAACAATTCGCTTTCCAGCAGGCTCTCACTGAGCGCACCACAGTTCACACGAATAAACGGACCGGTAGCGCGGGGGCTTAATTCATGAATCGCGCGGGCAATCAATTCCTTACCTGTCCCCGTTTCTCCCGTCAATAAAACAGTCGAGGACGTCGCAGCAGCGCGGCGGGTCAAACGATAAATATTCCGCATGGCCGGACTTAAACCGACCATATCGTCTAAAATGGGGCGATCGTCTTCCATTCTTTCTTTTGGAAAATCCTATTCATTCACAGGGAAAAGTATCAGAGACGCAAATCAATAAGTCGGTACGGTATTGGAATCGCAATGCTTTCGGCTGACTGATATGCCGAAAGAACTCGAAACTCCCTGTTGACCAGCATGAAAAAATTGCACCAACATGCTCAAAAAAATGGCGAACGCAACAATATGATATGCTGTAAGCGGAGAAGAGGGAAGCGGCAGACCTGGCTTTTTTTCAAATCAACAGTATTTGATCAAATCAAGATCGAAATAGCACCGAATATGCGACAATAATCAGCATACTGCACAATAAGAGTGCATCCTATTCAGGGCTCGCGATGGCGGTGACTTCCGGAGTGACCGGGGCGTTCTGGGAATCCACGAGCACAACCTTCGGCTGATGCCGGCGTGCTTCTTTCTCTTTATACTCGGCATAGCTGGCGATAATCACCAGATCCTGCGGTTTGACCAGGTGGGCAGCGGCTCCATTAATACAGATCACACCTGAACCTGGCTCGCCAATGATGGCGTATGTCGTTAATCGAGTCCCGGATGTAATATTATAGATCTGTACCTGCTCGTATTCGACGATATCTGCAGCGTCCATGAGTTCCCGGTCAATCGTCACACTGCCGTTATACGCCAGATTTGCTTCGGTAACAGTGGCCCGGTGAATTTTTGATTTCAATAAAACGCGCTTCATCATTCTTTACCTGAAAGAAGTTAGACTTCTTTTTCACTGAACAGGGACTCTCAGACTTAAAGGATCGGCGTATCCTAACCATTCGCCTTAATGATAAGCAAGAATATATCCATTTGCTCACCAGACTGCATTTTCAAGTCTGAATCTGAACCGGACCTGATACCGGTTTCTCAATACTATTATAGTCGTCTCCCTCTTCGTTTCCATCCATTTTACGAAGCCACGGCTCATCCGCCTGGGCTCCCATTGCCCGTGCATAGAGGTAGTAATAGGTGGGGATCAGGAACAGCACCAGGACCGTCGCCAGCATCAAACCAAAAATCAGGCTGGCGGCCATCGGGATAATAATCTGTGCCTGAAACGAAGTCTCTTTTAGAATCGGCGCTAACCCGACAATCGTGGTCATAGAGGTCAGCAGCACAGGTCGGAAGCGACGACGACCTGCGTCGATCAGGGCTTCGCGTAACGGCAGACCGTCTGCGATCCGGTGGTTGATAAAATCGATCAGAACAATGGAATCATTGACCACGACACCTGTCAAAGCAACCAGGCCAAACAGCGAAAAGAGGGTTAACTCCATTCCCAGAATCGCGTGCCCAAATACCGCTCCGATAATCCCCAGGGGAATGATCCCCAGAATGATCAACGGTTGCACATAGGAGCGAAATTCCACGGTCAGCAATGCGAACATGGATGCCATGGCAATCATCAGGCCGACTATCAGACTGTTGACAGATTCATCGGTCTGTTCCTGCTGACCTTCCCAGCGGACCCTCACCGCAGGATATTGCGCCACTAACTGATCCATAAAACCACCCGGTTTTTTCAGCGACTTTACGATCTCGCGTGCATTCCCCTCTTTTTCATTCAGATCAGAAGAGACTGTAATAGATCGCTGCTGATCGATCCGGTTGATTTCTGAATAGCCGCGTTCCACCGTGACTTCTGCCAGTTCTGTCAGAGGTCGTTCTGCACCATCGCCGGTGCGAATCCGGATATCATCAAAACTCGATAATGTTTTTCGCTCTGCTTCCGGATAGCGTACCATCAGTTTGACTTCGTGACGCCCCCGCTGCAGGCGCATCACCTCTTCACCGTAATAAGTCGCGCGAACGGTTTCTGCCACATCGGCCAGGGGAATTCCCATTGCCCGCGCTTTATCTTTGATCTTAATTTGAAATTCCCATTTCCCGGGGCTGGAATCGTCGTTGACATCTTTGACCCCGGGATAGGTTTCCAGTTCCCGTTTGCAGGCTTCCACAGCTGCTTCCAGTTGCGTGATATGTTTTCCATCTGCCAGCAGTTTGAACTCAATCGGTTTGCCCCCCGGGCCCATGGTCGGCGAATTGAAAGTGAGCCGGTCCACCCCCGGAATTTTCCCGACACGTTCTCTCCAGAGATCGAGGATTTCTTCGCTGCCTAATGTGCGTTCTTCCGCTTCCACAATCTCAACACTCACTTTTCCGACATGGCTGCCTTCAACGGATCCTCCCAGGTTGGCTCCTGACTCATCACGGGTCCCGAAACCCACGTTCCGTCGCACGAGTTTAATCAGGGAATTGCCATGTTCCTGCTGATACTCCTGATCCAGTGCCTCAAACTCCTCTTGAATCCTGCGTGTCGTTTCTCCGGTAATCGACTGGGGAGTGCCATCGGGAAACTCGACCGTTGCTTCGATCATGCGGAAATCGGTTTTCGGAAAGATATTGAAAGGCGCAAAGCCCCCCATGATCAATCCTGCCGAGAGCAGCACCAGGGCTCCCGCGACTGCCAGTGAAGAGGAAGGATAGTTCAATGCCGCCTTGAGGACAGGCAGGTAAACGCGTTCAATAAACCATTCCAGTTTTCGACTGACAAAACCAGGCTCCTGTTTTTGCACTGTTCCCTCTTCGGGCGGTTTCCCATGTGCCAGGTGGCAGGGAAGAATAAACGTACTTTCCAGCAGTGAAATCAACAGCATGGCGATCACCGCGATCGGCATGACGGCGATGAATTTCCCCATGATGCCCGAGACGAACAACAGCGGCATAAAAGCAATTACCGTTGTCGTGACCGAAGCACAGACAGACGGTAATACTTCTGTAGCGCCGTCAATGGCGGCGGTGACAAATGATTTTCCCATCTGTCGATGTTCATAGATATTTTCCCCCACCACAATCGCGTCATCGACGACAATTCCCAGCGCCATCAGGAAGGCAAACATCGAAAGCATATTCAATGTCTGGCCGGTGTAATACAGAACAATACAGGCACCAAACATCGAAATCGGGATTCCCAGCGCCACCCAGAATGCGAGTCGAAATTCCAGAAAGATGGCCAGTGTAATAAAGACCAGAATCAGTCCCTGCAAACCGTTGCGGGTCAGCAGGTCCATACGGTCACGCACGTCAACGGACTGGTCTTTCCACAGTTTCAGTGAATACCCTTCAGGCAGCCTGGCTGTTTCGACGTATGCCCTGACTTCCTCCACAATCGCCAGCAGGTCTTCCTGGCTGGTCCGCTCAACGGCAACCGACAGGGCCGGCTTGCCATTGATTTCACTGATCATGGTTGTATCGGCAAATTCGTCCTTCACGTTTCCCAGGTCGCCTACCGTCAACACGACCCCCCCCGCTTCAGTGACGAGCGGGATCTTCTCAATTTCTCTGCCGATCAGGCGTTTATTTTTACCGCGCACCAGCACGACCTCCGAAGCGGTATTCAGCTTACCACCAGGCAGTTCCATATTTTCTCTGCGTACGGTCCGCGCGACATCCTGTAGAGTCAGCCCATACTTCCGCAGGGTGGCTTCAGGAATTTCGATATCAATCTGGTAATCACGGGCCCCGGCAATATTGGCCTGCGAGACGGATTTCAGCTGCATCAGTTCATCACGGATTCGTTCTGACAGGTTTCGCAATTCCAGGGCACTGCTTTCGTCATTGGCTTCCGGGCCAATCACGGCAACTTCAATGGCCACCTGCCGAAATGTGATCTGCTGAATTTCGGGATCTTCTGCCAGCTCCGGAAAACTGGGAATACGATCGATTTCGGAGCGAACCTCATTCAGAATTTTCTGCACATCAGGCACATCTGCCCGTAACTCCAGGACCAGGGATCCTGCTCCCTCAGTGGCAATCGACGTCATTTTTTTGATGCCGTCAATGGCGCGAACGGCCTCTTCCATTTTCTGACAGATGCCTTCTTCAACCTCGTCGGGACTGGCGCCGGGATACGGGACCGAGACCAGAATGATTTCCAGTTCAAATTCCGGAAATACTTCGCGGCGCATCATCATCAGCGAAACCAGGCCCACGCCCAGCACAGTGACCATCAGCGTATTCATCGCAGGAGAATTGTTGATGGCCCATTTTATAATCGACCTCATCCTGCGTCTCCCTCACTCACCACCATACCTTCATCGGCGGTGCTGAGTGGCGAGATGACCACACGGTCTCCCGGTTTCAACCCCGAGGCTCCCTGTTCGACCAGCATTTGCTCTCCACTCATGTCGACCACCCGGACTTTTTCGGAATGCAGCTTGCCATCGCGGACCACCCAGACCAGGTTTCCCGGCCGAATCGCCATCTCGGGAATTTCCAGCAGGGAAACATGACCCTTGAGCTGAATATCCACCACAACAAACATCCCGCGCGTCAACGGAGGAGCGCCGACAATCTTTTGTGCAGGTTTCCCATTCACCAATATGGCGGAAGGCCGCGGATCAGACACAATAATCCGACAGGGAACGGTTCTCGTTTTTTCATCCAGCCCGATGCCGTCGAAGCGGGACAATTCCCCATCCCAGACAAACTTGCGGCCTCCCATCTCATAGGAAATCTTCACAGGCAGTTGGGGCAGTTGATATCCCAGATCGTGGCGATGGGATTGACTGGCTTTGTCGAGACTGACCTGGGCAGATTGAGCAGCATGCTGCCAGAGCAGAGAAAGTTCTTCCATCCGCAGATCAGTACTGACCTCTACGGCAGAGGTGTCTTCAATCGTCACCAGCGGGTCACCGACTTTGACATAACCATCCTGCTCGACCGAGTCTTCCACAATCACACCATTGATCGGAGAGTAGATCCGGGTGCGGCTGAGATCCAGCCTGGCGCGAGACAGTTGCACTCCCACCAGTTGACGGGCATGCATCATTCGCTGTCGTTTCGATCGCAGCAGGTCGGCTTCGTTGGTTAACTTCTGCAACGCATTGCGAGCGGCCAGTTCACTGCGTTTGGCTTCTTCCAGTTCGGTATCGGAAACCACATTTCTGGCCCGTAATTTTTCCACGCGATTCAAGTGCGATTGCTGCAGACGCACTTCTTCATGCGCCAGATCAATCATCGCTTTGGAGTTATCGATTTCGACTTCCAGTTCATCGATAACATCCTGGGCCTGCGCTTCTTCCTGGATCAGCCGCTTGACCTCGAGTTCATAATTCTCGGGATCAATCTGAATCAGCAGATTCTCAGTCCCCTCTGCCGCACGCTCCTGGTCGGTTGCTTTACGAACCAGGTTCCCGACTTTGCAGCCATCCCGAGTCAAAATCACCCGTCCCGCTACTTCTGCGGCCAGCTTCACTTCACGGGAAGGGACCACCGACCCGTCAACGGTAACGTTAAACCCGGAATCGGTCAGTGTCACAGGCTGGGTTAAAACCAGGGGCGCGGAACGGGCCAGCAGCTTCTCGTTCTGTTCCGGCTCTTTTTTCATCGCCATTAACACAACCAAGCTGCCACCACCCGCAGCTAAAATGATCACCGGAAGCAAGAAATGCTTCAGCTTTTTATAAAAACTGCGTGATTTCTGATTTTTGAAGTCTGACATGATTATTTTCTAACGTGAATTGCATCACAAATGAAATTGACAGTGAAACGCAGAAGGTCAATAACAGTTATTCAGCAGTAATACCTTGATCCAGAAAGTTCCGTTTGAATTCGACTCAGTTTTGTTGATTATTGTGTACCAGCCCGGTTCAGATCCGGTTAAGTGATGAAGAAGATTCTATTTCCGACGAGAGGTATTCGTGTTTCAGATTTTTGATTGCGGCCAGGGAAAACTGCAGAATATGTTCGATGATCTGTTCGGTATTATAATGTAATTTCTGTTCTTCCTGTCCCAGCATCAGGGTAACCAAGCCGCCGGAAACACGATAGAACTGACATTGAGCGGCGATACTGAAGATACACTGCATTCGCCGATAGTCCGGCACATCGTCTCCCAGAATTTCCAGCAGAATTTTGTCAGCGATATTTACAAAGGGACGAAACAGTTCCTGCACCAGATGCTCACACGCCTGCGTGGGGCGCAACACTTCCCGCATGATCAAATGATTACTCCAGGAAAGCTCTCCTGTTCCCAACATGCGCCGCACCAGTGTAACGACCCAATCTTCCAGTTTTTGTTCGGGGGGAGTATTCTCAGTCCATTCCGGCAAGGGAGCCCGGGAAACGCCCATCTGTTTTGCCAGACAGATCACTTCCAGGTAAAGCTGCTCTTTATCGCCAAAATAATAATTGACGCTCGCCAGATTCACATCCGCCTTCTGACAGATTTCACGCACCGTTGCTTTCTCAAAGCCTTTCTCTGAGAAAACCGGCCCCGCTGCTTCCAGCAGTTTTTCACGGACGTTAATTTTAATTGTGGACATGATATCAGGATTCCAGTTATTTGTAGCGCTCATAGACCCGTCTGACAATCGGGTGTTCTCAGACTGGTTGAGATATTTTAAACCCACCGTTTTAAACAATTGTATTAAACAAGCGTTTAAATTCAAAGCAAATTTTTGGGAAATCCATTCCGATCACCATATCCCACTATACTATAAAGACTTACAGAACTATATCCCCCAGGACTGTATCGCCGGAGATTATCACTGGAATTCGCTTCATCACGGCAATAATTTGTCAAAAATGCAGAATTTTGACCGCTGATCCAGAAATCAGCTGGCGAAGCGTTCGGGGCCTTCTTCGCGGAGTTCAAACCGCTCAAACCCGGATTCATCCAGGCGTTGCCTGAGAAGTTCTCTCCACAGCTTTTGAGGCAGTCCATTCAAGATTCCGTACAGGACCATTCCGATTGTGAGACTGGCGACTTCAACGACGCGCATCGGCAGCGAAAACTGCTTCAAATCGGCATATATTTCCTCGGCACTGCAATATTCACCAAACTTCTGATCGTGGTACATAAATTCCACGCCTGAGAAATCTTTGCTCCATTCATAATCAAATGGACCAAATTCTCTTCTACGATGGAGAACCCAGAAGCGGGTTCCCTCAAAGCGTATTCCGTGGGTACCTTCCAAAACCAATGTTCCTGAAAAGAGACTGGTACACTCGAGCGCCATAAATACATGAAACCTCAGATCAACCAGTGGGAATTAAAATGGACTACAAATCATACGTCAATGTCCTGCTTTTGCGAAGTCCGTTTTTGAACCAAAGGTAACTGTTTTCTGTCTCTGCAATACGACGGTGATTTAATTTTTTTCTGGAACTCTTCGTAACTGCCTAAAAATAAACCAACATAAGTCGATATCTGAACAGAACTTGCTATTATCGTACTCAGTCGGAATTTCAACCCGGATCCCTTCACAACCCAGGCTCAATGAAACACACAGACCCTTACATTACGGCGGTAGACGTGGTCCGCAAATTACGGGACGCCGGCTTTCAGGCATTATGGGCTGGCGGCTGCGTGCGTGATCTTCTTCTGCACAAAGAGCCCAAAGATTTTGACGTCGCCACGAATGCCCTCCCGGAAGAAGTCCGCACGCTGTTTGGAAAAAAACGCACCCTGGCAGTGGGTGCCAGTTTCGGTGTCATTATCGTCCGCGGACACCGGCCCGACTGTGATGTAGAGGTCGCTACATTTCGCAGCGAAGGTCCCTACCTGGATGGTCGTCGGCCCGAACACGTCAAGTTCACCACAGCCGAAGAAGATGCGCAGCGTCGGGACTTTACCATCAACGGGATGTTTTACGACCCGATCAACGACGCGATCTTCGATTATGTAGGCGGCAAAGCCGATCTCAACCAGCATGTCATCCGGGCGATTGGAAATCCGCTGGCACGGATGCAGGAAGATAAACTGCGCCTGCTCCGCGCCATTCGCTTCGCGGCCACGCTCCACTTCCAACTGGAAGAAGCAACGCGGCAGGCAGTGCAATCGATGGCAGATCAGATCAATGTGGTCAGCCCCGAACGGATTGCCGATGAGCTGCGCAAGATGCTGATTCACCCGACCCGCGGGCAGGCGATTGAACTGGTACAGCAGACAGGGCTACTCAAACAGGTTCTGCCCGAACTGGCTCCCCTCTGGGAAGCATCCGAGTACAATCATCTCTGGCTCCAGACACTCGATCGATTAAAACTGGTCAGCACCCACAGCTTCGAGACCGCTTTCGCGACTCTGCTGCTGGACTTACCCGCAGCAGGACCCGCTGAGCGTCTGGAGGAAATCTTTGAGATCTGCAAACGCCTGCGATTTTCCAACCATTCCCTGAATCTGGTCCATTGGCTGGTACAACAGCGAAACAGTCTGGAACAGGCCTCAGTCATGAAACTGTCTCGACTCAAGCGTCTGCTCGCCAGTGAAGATTGCCCGCATCTGTTTGAATTGATCGCAGCCGATTTAAGTTCTCGAAAACTACCACTGGACGACCTTGAATTTTGCCGACAGTATCGTGATCATACTCCCAGAGAGGTCTTGAATCCTCCTCCACTGATCTCGGGCAATGACCTGATTGACCTGGGTATCAAATCGGGTCCTCAATTCAAAAAACTGCTGACGCAGATTCAGGATGCCCAGTTGGAAGAACAGATAGAGACACGGCAAGAAGCATTTGTGCTGCTGAGCCAGATACTTCAGAAATAGACATCATTTTCGTTTTTTTAACAGCAGTACGCTGAGGTTTTCTCATGGCTGATTTAGTTCGCATTGGCATCATTGGAGCAGGTGCCGTCTCCGATTACCATCATGTTCCCGGCATTAATCTTGATCCGCGTGCGGAACTGGTTTCCATCTGCGATCCTAATTCGGAGCTGCTGGCCCAACGTCAGTCAGACTGGGGAAAAACCAAAGTATCCACGCGATTCGAAGATATGGCGGAAGATCCTGATGTCGATGCCGTGATCATTGCCACCCCCAATTTCACCCATCATGAAATCGCGTTAGCCTGTATCAAAGGCGGCAAGCACGTGATGTGTGAAAAACCACTGGGATTGAACTATACCGAATCCGCCGAGATGTATCGGGCAGCCCGGGACGCCAATCTGCGTCACATGACCGCATTCACCTACCGCTTCGCACCTTCAATGCGGTATGTAAAACATCTCGTCTCTTCCGGTGCCCTGGGAGAACCGCGCCACTTTCGCAGTCAGCGTTTTCTCGACTGGCCTGAATCCAGCTGGGGCTGGCGACAGAGTAAAAAACTGGCCGGCGCTGGCGACCTGTTTGACATGACCATTCACCGGATCGATTTTGCCCAGGACCTTCTGGGGCCGATCAAAAGTATCTGCGGTGCGGTCGCCCGGTTTGTTCCCCGTGACAAAACAGCCGAAGGGGAACCCTGTGAGCCGTCTGAAGTGGATGACTGGTCGTCCCTGATCGGTCAGTTCGAAAACGGGGCCGTCGGAGTCTGGGAAGGCAGCACCCTGATGAAAGGTTACCACAACGATGGCTTCGGCTACGAATGGGCTGAGGTCAATGGTTCAGAAGGTTCCGCCGCCTATCAGTTGACCGACCCCAATAATATTCTGATCGGTAAACCGGGACAGACCATGGAAAAGTTGCCTGTTCCCGACGAATACCTGGTAATCGAAGGCAGCCCCCGCAAGCCTCACGAAGGGGTTCCCAGCACGGTATTCCGGTATGACCTGGTCTATGAATTTGTGTCTGCGATCGTGGAAGAGCGGGATGCGATTCCCGGTTTTGATCATGGAGCTTCAGCCCAGCTCGTGGCTGACTCCGTGCTGGAATCGTTTGACAAACGCACCTGGATCGACATCAACTGCGACCTGTAAGTTTCAGAACGTCAGCTGGTAACGCATCATTCCCGTCGGCGAAATATCGTAATTGCCGATGTCGGATTTGTATTCCAGCTTACGATTGAAGACGAAACCGACCTCCAGTTTGCTGATCATCCCGCCTTCATGTTTTGTTTCGAGACCACCGATCAGGCGCAGGTCACTGTAAGTCGCAATGTCATCAAAGCCCGCTGAGCCGCGTCGTATCCCCCACGAACCACCGCCAAACTCCCCTGCCACATAGGCCCAGCGCTCGAGCGTCTCTGTTTTTTCGATACGGTAGGTGTATTTGGGTTTGGGGAAAATCAGCTCCAGCCGCGATCCCTCACTGAACCACATAATCATCCCCGCTGCAGGTAACAGCGCGATGTCTTCACGGTCCAGATACACCACCCCCATTACAAACTGCTTGGAGCGGGAATGCACATAATAGGCGAGCCCTTTTCCGGTGATCCGCAGTGAATCCGAAGTCACATTTTTGAAATCACTGTAAACGCCCGGAGCCACTTCCAACTCATAAGACCACTTTTCGTTCTGTTTTTTGAACCAGCGAAATGCGACCGAAGTATCGTAAACCCGCGCCGGCAGATCGGTCTGCACAGGACCATCCAGGTAGTGCACCCCGAAATAGGGTGTGACTGAAAAACCTTCAAACCGGGGAACTTCGATTGTTTCAGACAGATTGATACTGAAAATCCCCAGATCATCGTCGGTTCCCGGCAGCCAGGTCACCCCGGCATCAGCCTGCTTATGAGAAATGAGCGGCACAATCGCATCACAGTCGACACAATCATCGCCGGGGTCTGCCCAACTCTGATCGTCTTCCAGTAACTGGGGGGGAATGCCCAATGCTTCTCGGGAATCTGCATCAAGCACATTGGGAACCTGGGGAGACTGGCTCACCTGTTCGATCTCCGCATCTCGAGGCATAAAAATAGTTCGGTGCTGCAGTGGCTGTGAACTGTCCGCACCAGCCCCCCCCGTCTTCTGGACAGACGAACTCTGGGCCCATGCCTTACCATCGACACTCCCCATACTGAGCGCACATAGGGTAATGACCAGCAATGCAGTCTGGCGGGACTGATAAGACATGACTGAAGATCCCAAATTGACGATAAGGATTTACCTGGATATCAATCTCTCAGCCCGGGCGTAAAACCGGGATCAGACAGATGAGAGGTGGTAAGGTGAGGTAGTTGTGAGAGAGGTAGTTGTGAGTACAGTGTGAAATATCAGGGATGGTGTTTAAGGTCAACCCGAATTCCGATCCGGGGTTCTCTCAAATTCTCTGTAAAAATGCCCTGCCCTGATCGTTGCCCCTTACCATGCTAGATGTTAGAATCAAATTCCTTACACAGAATATATACATTCGAACATAGCAATTTTCTTTTATCAGGAACTATTGAGAAATGGGACGTGTTGAAAAAGGGCGTGAACTTGCCCAACGTCGAGTCCGCAAACACAAGCTGAAACAGCTCCGCGAAAAGTTTGCCAAAGCCAAAGATCCTTCGGAAAAAGAAGCGATCAAAGAAAAAGTTCGCAAAATCAGCCCCTTCACTGTCCTGGAAGAATCTGCGTAAGCAGTCCCGACAGTGGCCGTTGATGAGGAAACAGGACGCTGACTCAATGGAAGCCAGCGTCGTTTTTTCATGCGCCGCGTGAACCTGATACCTGAATAATAAAATCAGCCCCGGAACAACTTCCAGGGCTGATTGTCATTAATAGCGAGAGTTCAAGACTACCTTCCAGAAAACAAGAACAGCCCCTCATGGGCATCCACGTGAATCGTGGCTCCCTCTTCAAAATCTCCCGAGAGCAGTTTGTTCGCCAGTTCGTTCTGCAGGTTCTGCTGGATCGCCCGCTTCAAGGGTCGGGCTCCATATACTGGATCATAGCCTTCCTCCGCCAGCAAATCCTTGGCAGCAGGTGTCACCTCCAGCGTGTAACCATTGTTTTCCACCAGCCGGGAAAGGTTCTGCAACTGCAGATCCACAATCTGGCGGATCTCTTCCCGCCCTAACGGATGGAATACGATCACTTCATCAATCCGGTTCAGAAACTCCGGCAGAAACTCATGCTGCAGTGCATCCATGACCCGGTTGTGAATCAGGTCCTCGTCTTCCTTACCGGACAGATCCATAATCATCTGGCTGCCGATATTGGAAGTCATCACCACGATCGTATTCGAGAAATCGACCGTTCGCCCATGACTGTCCGTCAGACGTCCGTCATCCAGCAGTTGCAGCAGAATATTAAACACATCCCGATGAGCTTTTTCGACTTCATCCAAGAGGACGACCGAGTAAGGCTGCCTTCGTACCGCTTCGGTCAGGCGGCCCCCTTCTTCATAACCGACATAGCCGGGAGGGGCACCAATCAGTCGCGCAACAGAATGCTTTTCCATGAATTCGCTCATATCGATTCGGATCATGTTGCGCTCATCATCAAACAGAAATCCTGCCAGCGCCTTACACAATTCGGTTTTCCCCACACCCGTCGGTCCGAGGAACATGAACGACCCGATCGGTCGATTCTGGTCCTGCAGCCCGGAGCGTGAACGACGAACCGCATTCGAGACGGCCTGTACCGCTTCATGCTGATTGATCATTCGCTTATGAATTTCGTCTTCCATCCGCAGAAGTTTTTCGCGTTCTCCCTGCAACATCTTTGAAATCGGAATTCCGGTCCACATGCTGATCACCTTGGCAATGTCTTCCGATGTGACCTCTTCACGCAGCAGGCGCTCACCACCCACATCGCCAAGCTCTGTCACCTTTTGCTCCATCTCAGCCAGTCGCTGACGCGCGGCGTTCAATTCCTGCTCTGCATTGTAAGCCTGCGAATAGTCTTCATTGGAATTCGTCTGCTGCGCCCGATGAAACGCCTGCTCATAGGCGGTATTCAGCCGATCGATCTCTTCCTTTAAAGGCTGCAATCCGGACAGCGCCTCTTTCTCTGTCTCCCAGCGTGTCTTCAGTGCGTTGACGCTTTCTTCACGATCCGCAATCTGTTTGCGCAGTTCCTTCAACCGCTCCTGACTGTCGGGCGTCGTTTCTGTCGCCAGCGCAGCCGCTTCAATCTGCATCCGGGTTAATTGCCTGGTGGCCTCATCAATTTCTGCAGGCATGGAATCCATCTCCATCCGCAGTTGGCTGGCAGCTTCATCGACCAGGTCGATCGCTTTGTCCGGCAGGAACCGATCATTGATATACCGATCCGATAACGTCGCGGCATTAATCAATGCATCATCCATGATCCGGACTCCATGGTGAGTTTCATAGCGTTCTTTCAACCCCCGCAGGATGGAGATCGTATCTTCGACCGTCGGTTCAGTCACCATTACCGGTTGAAAACGTCGTTCCAGCGCAGGATCTTTTTCAATGTACTTGCGATACTCGTCCAGTGTGGTCGCTCCCACACAGTGCAGTTCTCCCCGGGCCAGGGCCGGTTTCAGCAGATTCGAAGCATCCGCGCCCCCCTCCGCTGCGCCTGCCCCCACGACGGTATGCAACTCGTCGATGAACAGAATAATCTGCCCCTTCGCCGCTTCGATCTCTTTGAGAACCGCTTTCAGGCGATCTTCAAATTCTCCCCGATATTTGGTGCCTGCAATCAGGGCTCCCATATCCAGGGCAATCACGCGTTTATTTTTCAGGTTTTGAGGCACATCTCCCATCACAATCCGATGCGCGAGGCCTTCCACAATCGCTGTTTTCCCGACACCAGCTTCACCGATGAGCACGGGATTATTTTTCCGACGCCGGGACAGAATCTGTATCACGCGTCGGATCTCCTGATCGCGACCAATCACCGGATCGATTTTACCCTGTCGGGCAAGTTCGACGAGATCTTTACCATACTGTTCCAGCGACTGGTATTTTTCTTCGGGGCTCTGGTCGGTGACACGCTGTCCGCCCCGCACTGCCTGCAATGCCGAGAGCACGTCGTCCTCTTCAATCCCGTTCAACTCCAGAATCCGCTTGGGTTGATCATCAACAGTCGTAAACGCCAGCAGTAGATGCTCTGTGGAAACAAAATTGTCCTGCATCTGATCTGCACGATCCTGCGCTGCCTGCAAGACTTTCAGTAAGGCCTGCCCCACGCCCACCTGCATCGTTGCCCCAGAAACTTTCGGAAGACGACTGATTTCATCATCGACCATTTTCTGCAGTTGAGACAGATTGGCACCGATCTTCTGAATCAGCGGCTTGACGACTCCCTGCTCTTCATCCAGCAATGCTTTAAGCAGATGCAACGGCTTGATTTCCTGCTGCCCAAAATCTTCTGCTGTCTGCTGAGCCCGCTGGACGGCTTCCTGGGCCTTCACAGTCAACTTTTCGAATCGAAACGCCATAATCAACCCCCCGTTATTCTGTTAAACTGCGCAGCAACTCAACAACCTGAATTATCATATCAGATAATGGGCTGGCAAGTAGTGCTTGTATGATAAAAATTAAGTGAATCAGACTCGGTGAATGAAGTGAAAATTGAGACTGACTGCAGGTGTGATACTGCCTATCGACAGTATTTCAGAAATGCTTTTCTAGGCAGGAAGCCGGGGCCCGGGAGATTACCTGGGCCCCGCTCCTTATCTTTAAGAACTGATCAGTCCTTTTTCTCAAACTCGGCATCAATCACATCTTCTTCATCCGATGCTGCTGCACCACCGCCTTCCGGAGCGGCTCCTTCGGCTGCTCCTGCTTCCTGGCTGGCTTTATACATCTGCTCGGTGAAGGCATGTGTGGCCTGCTGCAAAGATTCACAAGCCGAATTGATGGCGGCAACATCTTCCGTTTCGAGAGCATCATTCACTTTCTTGACAGATGCTTCGATCGCAGATTTTGAGGACTCATCAATTTTTTCCGCATGTTCTTTTAACAGTTTTTCGACATCGTACACAATGCGGGAACCGTTGTTCTTTGCTTCAGCCAGTTCTTTTTTCTTCTTGTCTTCATCAGCGTGTGCTTCTGCCTGTTTCTTCATATCTTCGATTTCAGATTCAGACAATCCGCTCGACTGTTCGATTTTGACCGAGGTCTCCTTACCGGTGGCCACATCCTTGGCCGACACATTCAGAATCCCGTTGACATCAATATCAAACACCACTTTGATCTGGGGAACACCACGCGGTGCCGGCGGAAGCTCTTCCAGGTTGAACTGACCCAGCAGCCGGTTGTCGCTGGCCATCTGCCGTTCGCCCTGGAACACTCGGACGGTTACCGCGGTCTGATTGTCAGCAGCCGTCGAGAACACCTGATCTTTCGTCACAGGAATCGTGGTATTGCGCTCAACCAGTTTGGTCATGACGCCACCTTCCGTTTCAATCCCCAGAGACAGCGGCGTGACGTCAAGCAGTACCACGTCCTGAACATCACCAGAGATAATCCCTCCCTGAATCGCGGCACCAATTGAAACGACTTCATCCGGGTTCACGCCCTTGTGAGGCTCTTTACCGAAGATTTTCTTGACAAATTCCTGAACCTTGGGAACACGCGTGGAACCACCCACCAGCACGACTTCGTCAATATCGCTGGGGCTGAGGCCGGCATCTTTCATGGCCTGCTCAACTGGTTGACGACAGCGTTCCACCAGGGGATCGATCAGCTTTTCGAATTCAGACCGGGTAATCGCCATCTGCAAGTGCTTGGCACCACTGCTGTCAGCGGTGATGAAAGGCAGATTGATGTCGGTTGTCTGCGAAGAGGACAGTTCTTTCTTGGCCTTTTCCGCAGCTTCCCGCAGACGCTGCAACGCCATGGCATCGCTCCGCAGGTCAATCCCCTGCTCTTTCTTGAACGAGTCTGCGATGTGGTTGATCAGCTCTTCATCGAAATCGTCACCACCCAGGTGGCCATCCCCGTTCGTGCTCAAAGTTTCGATGACTTCATCACCTACTTCAAGAACAGAAACGTCAAACGTACCGCCACCGAAGTCGAACACGACGATCTTTTCGTCGCTCTTTTTCTCCAGGCCGTAAGCCAGAGCGGCCGCGGTGGGCTCGTTGATGATTCGTGAAACTTCCAGCCCGGAGATCTGACCGGCGTCTTTGGTCGCCTGCCTCTGGGCATCATTGAAGTAGGCGGGCACGGTCACAACCGCTTTATTGACTTTATGCCCCAGGTAGCTCTCGGCAGCTTCTTTCAGTTTTCGCAGTATGGAAGCGGAAATTTCGGGTGGCGTATAGGTTTTGCCGCCCGCTTCAATTTTCACGTAATCTTCCGGACCGCCGATAATCCCGTAGGGAACGATCTTTTCTTCGCTCTGGACTTCGTTATGACGACGTCCCATAAAGCGTTTCACAGAATAGACCGTATTCTTAGGATTGGTAACCGCCTGACGCTTGGCAGGTTCACCCACCAGCGTTTCTCCCTTGTCCGTGAATGCCACGACACTGGGAGTGATACGGTTTCCTTCCAGGTTGGGGATTACTTTCGCTTCTCCCCCTTCCATGATTGAGACCACTGAGTTAGTTGTGCCTAAATCAATACCGATGATTTTTTCACCTGACGACATGTGAGTTTCCCCTCTTTCTTTATTCGTATTTCAGATCTGTACAAAGCTCATTTATCGGGAAAACTCTCCCCGCCTTATACATCCCCATTTTGCCTGACTGTGGTTGATTCAATTCTACCTGAAAACACAGGCTGCCGTGCTAAACAGCAATGTGCGTGCCAAGCTGAACAGCTCTGACATCAACAACACATAAGTCATTTATTTAATTAAACTTAACGATTACAGATGTTTTTCAGTCAGAAAAACGCACTCTCCGGAGCTGCCATTTTGACATCAACACTGTCCAGCTTTGCCTCTGCGGCAGAGTGACATATTGGCAGTCAAATTCCCCAAGCCTCTGGAATAAAGGCTAAACAGTTAACAGGTCAGGCCTAACCGCTTGACAGTCCCTGAAGGCGGCGGTACAAACTAGAACTATTGAAAATCGGCTGGGATACAGGCATTCCTTTTGCTTTTGTCTTCATTGAAGCTGGCTTTCCATCGCTTCTAAATGTTTATTTTATAATATTTTAAGTGAATAATTCAAGAATGCGATTGAGGAGAAATCCGAAGTTAATCAATTCTTAAGGGATTGTAATCCAATTGTGAAACTGGCAGTAAGCAATGAAACACAACCACGGAAGGCGTGTGATCTGGCTGCGGTTAATTTTCTGAGAGACAGAAACGAGACTCACATCCTGAAAGATTCCGATGGCCAAGAAAAAAGCGGTTAGTAAACGAGCTTCTGACAGTAAACCGAAACCGTCAGCCAAGAAAAAAGTGGTCCGCGCCAGCACGAAACGAAACCCCGCATCGCTTCAGTCCGAACTCAAAAAGCTTGACCGCGACATTGTTAAAATGGTCAACAAACGCTGTGCGATGACGGTCAAGCAGATCAAATCGGATCCTGAGCCTCGTAAGGCCATGTTTGATCCCAAATCAGATGAAGAACTGCGCGAAACAATTGAAAAACTGAATGAATCCGGCCCCCTGACCAACAATGCCATCCGGGGAATTTTCCGCCAGATTCTCAGTTCTGCCCGCCGACAGATCCACCCACAACGCGTTGCCTACCTCGGGCCCGCCTACAGCTATACACACCTGGCGGCCCTGGAACGGTTTGGTGAAGGTGCCGACATGGTTCCTGTGAACACCATCGGGTCCGTATTTGAAGAAGTCAATCGAGGTAACACCGAGTTTGGTGTGGTTCCCATTGAAAACAGCACTGATGGGCGGGTGGTCGACACCCTCGACATGTTCACCCGACTCCCGCTGCGGATCTGTGGTGAAGTACTGATCGCCGTACACCACAATCTGCTGGCACGTTGTGAGCGGAGTGAAATCACGGAAATCTACAGCAAACCACAGGCACTCTCGCAGTGCCGTGAATGGCTCTCCCGCAATATGCCCCAGGCACACCTGCATGAAGTCACCAGCACTTCCACCGCAGCACAGCTGGCAGCAACCAAGCCAGGAGCCGCAGCGGTCGCCAGTCATCAGGCCTCAGTAGAATATGACCTGCAGATTATCGTGGAAGGCATTGAAGACAACGCCAACAATGTCACCCGCTTTGCTGTTATCGGCGAAGAGGTCTGCGATCCCACCGGTAAAGACCGGACCGCGATCCTGGTCCAGATCGCTCACAAGGCAGGCTCACTGGCGGACACACTGCAGATCTTCAAGAAAAACAAGGTGAACCTGACCTGGATCGAGTCCTTCCCGCTCAGGGGAGAAGAGCCGGGATATCTGTTCTTTATTGATTTTGAAGGTCATGTTCAGGAACCCCATATTAAACGGACCCTGAACGAACTGGAAAAACGTGTGGTTCGCCTGGAAACAATGGGTTCCTATCCCCGCAGTGGGATTCGGGAGTAACCGCATTTAACGATTGAGCCCCTGTCTCGCCTGTTTTGACTCTGCTGTTTCATGAGAATTACGTGAAAACAGCGGTCATTTCAGGATTACCAGCCCCAATCCTTGAATCATTGCGTTTGACTCAATAACTTATGCAGCAGCTTTGACTGCTGTTCAGAACCGACAGCCATAATGGAATTGACGGTCAGAATTCTGTTCTCGCTTCGAATTGTGCCACCAGATTTCTGGCGAAATCCGTTTCTGTACAGCCACTACCAATCTTCACCTTACTTCAACCACGGGATTAATTATGCGTCGCTTTCTTGTAGCCGGTAACTGGAAAATGAATACCACCAAAGAATCCGGTGCACAGCTGGCCCAGGCCCTGGCTGCCGAAGTGCCATCAGAAAATCCTGCCGTTGAAGTTTTGGTCTGTCCTCCGTTTCCCTACCTGACCACGATTGGCGATATCGTCTCTGGCTCAGGCGTCGGCTATGGTGCCCAAAACTGCTATCATGAAGCTCCGGGAGCCTTTACCGGTGAAACCGCGACCGAAATGCTGACCGATATCGGTTGCCGTTCCGTCATTCTGGGACACAGCGAACGCCGTCATGTCCTCAAGGAAACTGATGCAGACATCAATCTCAAAGTCAAAAAGGCCCTCGAATCCGGCCTGCAGGTCATTCTGTGTGTTGGTGAATTACAGAGTGAACGTGAATCAGATCAGACAGAAGCCGTACTCAACACGCAAATGACCGGTGGTCTGGCAGATGTAGACGGCTCTGCTTTTGGACAGATCGTCATCGCCTATGAACCAGTCTGGGCCATCGGCACCGGTTTAACTGCCAGCCCTGAACAGGCAGAAGCCGCTCATCTCTACCTGAGAAACTGGTTAAAAGACCAATATTCTGCAGAAATCGCAGACACCACCCGAATTCTGTATGGTGGCAGTGTCAAACCGGACAACGCGAAAGAACTGCTTTCCCAGGAAAACGTCGACGGCGCACTGGTCGGGGGAGCAAGCCTCAAAGCAGAGCTCTTTATCCCCATCATTCAGGCTGCTGTGGAGTTATCCGCCGAATAGTCCTGAGTTTCTGCCATTTTGACGACACTCCGATTCCAGAATCGATTTACAGATCGTATGTCATTACTGTATGATGCAGGCGATCTGGAGCGCATCACATTTAACCATAGCGTCTCTCTATCTGTTTTACTCGGCTCTAATGACCCTGGAGACGCTTGAGTAATACTGGACACAATCCAGCTTCATCAATTGCGGGTGATGCTGTCAACTCGTACAGAAGATATATTAAGCCATTTAGGATGACACAATGATTTTTGCGACGTTCCTGGAAGCCATTACGGATCCTGCTACCATACTGATGACATTTCTGATGTTCTTCGGAGTCCTGTTGATCATCATCATCCTGCTGCAAAAAGGCCGTGGCGGCGGGCTGGCTGGTGCCTTCGGTGGTGCCGGCGGTCAAAGCGCGCTGGGAACCAAAGCCGGTGATGTTTTCACAAAAATCACAATCGTCATGGCTGTGATCTGGGTGATCCTGGCGGGTGTCTCTGGCATCACCACACGCGCCAGCTCCGGAAAATACAGCGGTGGCAGCGCTGCCGTTTCTGAAGAGACTTCCATTGGTGCTGCTGACGACGCTAAAGAGAACGAAGAAGAGAAACCGGCTGCTGATGAAAAAACCGAAGGTGGTCCTGTCTTCACACCGGCAAAAGATCTCACTGAAAAAGAGACAAAAGCCGCCGATGAGAAAACACCTGCAGCCACGGATGAGAAAGCAACCACGCCGGCTGAACCTGGTAGTGAGGCTGCTCCCAAAGCTGACGCTCCGAAAGAAGAACCAAAACAGGAAACTCCTGCGAAACCTGAGACTACCGACTCTCAACCCAAGTCAGAATAGTCAACTCTGCTGAACCCTGTGTTCCGCGAAAGTGTTGATGGTTCTCTTAACCTCCTAGATTCCTGTTATTCAGAAAAGAGTGTGTTGTGCTGCTGGGCATGACTGGTTTTGGAAGTGCGACCGCAGAAGATGACCGGCTTTCGGTCAATGCCGAGCTACGTACTGTCAACAATCGCTACCTGAAAGTTTCCACCCGCTACCCGGATTTCTACGCTAAGCTGGGAAGCCAGATCGAAAAATTGATTCGGGGCTCCATCGCACGCGGGACGGTTAACCTCACGCTCCGAATTGACAGCCTGGATCGGACCAGCGATTACCTGCTGGACGAAGAAGTCATCAAACAGTACTGGGAACAGCTCAAACACCTGTCCGAAGTCTGTCGCACTCCCCTGCCCGATCATGTCGACAGCCTGTTGACTTTA
>NZ_CAXAVM010000058.1:0-36067 GCF_963972345.1 uncultured Gimesia sp.
ATATTGTTCATCCCCCTTGACGCCCCCATGACTTTCCACAAAATAATCCACCATGAATAACCCAGCATGCAACGAAACCACTGACCACAAACCACAGATCGAACACAAGAATGAACCCCACAAAAATAACAAAACATCAATATCCTCTCCCCCCGTGCGGGTGCCATTTGTCTGCTCGTCCAGGTGGCACAGTTGGCTTGTCCAACGGTGCTCAGTGAACCAGTTCCCGCCTGCAAGGCAGGATACCACCGGGTGCCATCTGTCGGCTTGCCCGACAGTGCTTTGAGTAACTATCCCAACTCAGAAAAACAGGGGTAAGCCCGAATGCAATTCGGGCCGAGCGGAGCGAGCAGGAGGTCGCAGCTAACGCGTTCATTCCAGCACCAGGCTTTCCACACCCATTCGGCACGGCCGGACAAGCCGGCCATGGCACCCCAAAATCTCTTTATTAATTGCAATGTGCCTACAAAAGTTAGACGGGCGCGTGCCACTGTCGGCTTGCCCGACAGTGTTGGTATTATCGTCCCCTTACCCGTTTCACCAGGTATTATAAATGAAGTCCCCCACTCCCCGCAGATGAAAATCCCGAACCACTGAATGATCAAAAGAAGGATCAAAAAGGTGTTAACGTTCTTCACCGTAAAACATTCCAGATGAGCCGCTGAACCATTATCCCCGGCTTTCATATCACGTTCGCAAAAACCGCGGCTAACGCCGTTCGGCTAATGGGAAAATAATGTGAGAGAAGAAAGGGTGACCCCGAATGCAATTCGGGGTGAGCGCAGCGAACAGGAGGTCGCAGCTCACACGTGCCATCCGGAAACAGGCATTTCTGTACCCATTCGGCACGGCCAGCCAAGCCGGTCCATGGCACACGGAAAACTCTTATGTCATTGGAATTTGCCCAACAGTATCAGACGTGCGTGTGCCACCGTCGGCTTGTCCGACGGTGCTGGTACAACCCCAGAGACAACCTTCCAAAGCGGGCTGCAAAACGGCCCCCCTCAATCCTCGTCGTCGGCACCTTCGTTGGCTTCGTGCATGTCCAGCTGGCTCATTTTGCGGTACAGGTTCGAACGGTGCAGGCCCAGGCATTTTGCGGTTTCGCTCATGTTGCCCCCCACCCGTTTGATGGTGCGGCGAATGTATTCCTGCTGGAAACGACGTGAGGCTTCTTTCAGGCTCAGGTCGGCGGACATGTCGACGACCGAATCACGGGACGGGCTCAAAATGAATGCCAGGTCTTCCACTTCCACCCGATCGCCGGCACACAGAAAGGCCACCCGTTCCATCAGGTTTCGCAGCTCGCGCACATTGCCGGGCCAGATATGAGCCTGCAACCGTTTTTTCGCTTCCGCGGAAATTTTCAAGACACGCCGATTCGCCTGGGAACAGAACTGCGCCAGGAAAAATTCAGCCAGCAGAATCACATCTTCCGGTCGCTCGCGCAGCGGAGGCAGATCCAGGGTGACCACGCTCAACCGGTAATACAGGTCTTCACGAAACTTCTTATCGCGGACGGCATCCGCCAGCTTGGCATTCGTTGCAGCAACCACGCGCACATTGATGGGAATCGATTCTGAACCGCCGACGCGAGTGACGACCTTCTGCTCCAGCACACGCAACAACTTGGCCTGGCCTCCCGGGCTCATGTCGCCGATTTCATCCAGAAAGAGCGTCCCCCCTTCGGCCAGTTCAAACTTGCCGGCCCGGGTTTCGTGGGCATCGGTGAAAGCCCCTTTCTCATGACCGAACAGTTCGCTTTCCAGCAGTGTTTCGGTCAGCGCGGCGCAGTTGACGGCAATGAATGGTGTATTGGCCCGCGGCCCCTGGTAATGCAGCGACTGGCTGACCACTTCTTTCCCGGTTCCGCTTTCTCCCAGAATCAACACGGGCAGATCCGTACTCGCCAGGCGTTCGATGGTGGAGCGCAGGGCCGAGATGGCAGAGCTCTTGCCGATGATCCGTACTTTCTGTTTGGCCTGTTCTGTCAGTTGATCACGACTGCGTGACAGCTGTTCGATCTCGCGGGTATTTTCCAGCGCGGTGGCTGCCTGCACGCCGAGTTCTTCCAGGCTCTGGGCATCGGCGTCATCGTAGTCCGCTTTGCCTTTCTCCTTGTTCATGACCTCAAACGCACCAATCAGTTCGCCCGCGTTATTTCGCAAGGGAACGCACAACAGGTTATGGGTGCGAAAGCCGCTCGACTTGTCCACACTGGGATCAAACCGCTCATCGTTGTAGGCTTCATCCACGCGAATCGTCTTACCACTGTGAATCACATCCCCGACAATCCCCACATCATCGGGCAGCCGCAATGTATTGCCTTCCACACCCAGCGCGGGACAGGCGACAACCTGCTTGTGTTCGCGATCCCAGATGAAAATACTGGAACGTTCGCTCTCCAGCAGACGTGTCGCTTCTTTGGCGATCAGTTCCAGCAAAGGCTGGGTTTCCCGGGCCGACGAAAAACTGGACGCGATATGTAATGTGGTCTGCAGGCGTTTGATGCGGCGCAGATTCTTTTCCCGCTGCTCCACAACGGACAACGCATAACCCAGCGCGCGGGCTGCAATGATTGCTTCACTCAGAGAAGCTGCATTCAGGTCTCTGCCCCCTGCCAGCAGAATCGTACTGGGCCGGACATCTCCCAGGGGCGCCGCCAGAAAGGACCAGTCGGCCCGGTTTTCGTCGACACACAGTCCCGCGGCGTCGCGGTCCAGCGCTTCATCACACAGTGTCGAAGGAAAACCGCCGGCGGCATTGCGACCGAATTCGAACAGGGTTTCCCATTCAGGCGTACGCTCAATCAGGGTACACCACTGGCACGAAAGTTCCGTCGCCAGTTGAGGCAGAAACTGACGAACATAATTATCGCCTGATGCCTGACGGGTCGCTTCTTCCAGCAACCGGTCACACATCTGTACCAGGGACGCTTCCGCATCATATCTGGAAAATAAAGGCAGTCGCTTCCAGTCCAACCACTCCACTGTCCCGATCTTACTCACCTGGCACTCCCCCAACAGGAATCAAAAGAACCAACTATCAGATTCAAAGGGCAGAGTTCTGTCATCCATTCGCTTCTGCCTCTTGTCGGAATGATAACAGACAACAGGCAACCCGTCATCCAAGTGTGGACTCGATTTGCACTTTTTTCGGCCCCTTTTGACAAAGGTCCCCTGTAGACTACGAGACCCGCAGCCTCAACGCAGACCGTAATTCCCACAATCAGTTCGCATAACTCGCAGTTTCACCAAGGCTGAGTATCATTTGAACAGATCCGGCATTACGGATTTTGTGCCTGCTGCCGGAGATTTGCCGTTCCCTGTGGTTTAAGAATCCTGCTTTACTGTCACTTCGGACTTCAGAGTGTTACTGTATTGAGATAAACGGAGCTCAAAATCCTGCTTCGCATTTTGCCTGATCACAACCCACTCCTTCATGAATTCAAGAGAATCATCATGTTTTGTCTCAATGTCATTCTGACGCTCAAAGATGCCACTGATGCACAGGAAATCCAGGGGCTGTTAACCGAGGCCTGTCGCCTGTCCCGTACCGAACCTGGCTGTCTGCGGTTTGACGTTTATCAGTCTGAAGGCGAACCTGCGACGTTTGTCCTTGTCGAACACTGGGAAAGTGAAGACGCCTGGAAGGCACACCGCGAAGCCGAAGCGTATACTCAGATTTATCAGCCCCAGATTCTGCCTCGTGTCGAACGAGTCCCTTATCGCATGAAAATGCTGCTGGAATAAAGACCCGGCTCTCACTGCCCGGCTCTCAATTGTGATCATGCCTGAAACAGCTTCAGCACCGTGATCCAGATTCTTACTCAAACTATATAGATAGTGAAATTACTTTAGAGGAACCACGTCGATGTCAGCCGATTCGCAACCCGTTTTGAACAAATTCAGTTCCCGTATCACACAGCCCCGCTCGCAGGGCGCCTCGCAAGCCATGCTATATGCCACCGGCATGACCGAAGAGGATATGAACAAGGCCCAGGTCGGTATTTCCAGCGTCTGGTACGAAGGCAACTCCTGCAATATGCACCTCAATAAACTGGCCGCGAAGGTCAAAGAGGGTGTCGAAGCCGCCGGCCTGGTTGGCATGCGGTTCAATACGATCGGTGTGAGCGACGGAATCTCCATGGGCACCGATGGCATGTCCTACTCACTGCAGTCCCGCGACCTGATCGCCGACAGCATCGAAACCGTCACCTGTGCCCAGTGGTACGATGCCAATATTTCGCTGCCTGGTTGTGACAAAAACATGCCCGGCTGCCTGATTGCCATGGGACGCTTCAACCGTCCCTCGATCATGGTTTACGGGGGAACGATTGCTCCCGGCTGTCTGAATAACCAGAAGCTGGATATCGTCTCCGCCTTTCAGTCTTACGGCGAATACCTGGCCGGTACCATTACCGACGAAACCCGGAAAGAAATCGTACAGAAAAGCTGTCCCGGAGCTGGTGCCTGCGGCGGCATGTATACCGCCAACACCATGTCCTCCGCCATCGAAGCATTGGGGATGTCGCTTCCTTACAGTTCTTCCATTCCTGCAGAACACCCGGATAAACTCGATGAATGTATCCGCGCCGGTGCCGCCATTAAGAAGCTGCTGGAACTGGATCTGAAACCCCGCGATATCATGACCCGCGAAGCCTTCGAAAACGCGATGGTCCTGATTGTCGCACTGGGCGGTTCCACCAACGCCGTGCTGCATATGCTGGCCATCGCCCGTTCCGTTGGCCTGGAACTCAGCATTGATGACTTCCAGTCCGTCAGCGACCGCATCCCACTGCTGGCCGATTTCAAACCCAGTGGTAAATACGTGATGGCCGACCTGCAGGAAATTGGCGGCACCCCCGCTGTCATGAAATACCTGCTCGAAAAAGGCTTGATCAATGGCGACTGTATGACCGTCACCGGAAAAACCCTGGCCGAAAACCTGGCGGAACTGCCGGGCCTCAAAGAGGGTCAGGACATCATTCACGCTGTGGAAGACCCGATCAAGCCGACCGGCCATCTGCAGATCCTCAAAGGAAACCTGGCTCCCACCGGCGCCGTCGCCAAGATCACCGGTAAGGAAGGCCTCGTCTTCGAAGGCACCGCCAACGTGTTCGATTCGGAAGAGGACATGCTCAAAGCCCTGGAAGACAAAAAGATTCAGAAAGGTGACGTCATCATCATCCGCTACGAAGGTCCCAAGGGGGGACCGGGGATGCCCGAGATGCTGACGCCGACTTCCGCCATCATGGGTGCCGGACTTGGAAAAGATGTCGCCCTGCTGACTGACGGCCGTTTCTCCGGCGGATCACACGGCTTCATCGTGGGACACATCACTCCGGAAGCACAGGAAGGGGGACCGATCGCCCTGGTCAAATCTGGCGACAAGGTGATCATCGACGCCGACAAAAACCGCCTGGATATGGAAGTCAGCGATGAGGAACTGGAAGAACGACGCAAAGCCTGGACCGCACCGCCGTTCAAATACACACGGGGCACACTTTATAAATACATCAAGAGTGTCAAATCCGCGTCCGAAGGCTGCGTGACCGACGAGTAATCAACAAAGCAGACTGTATCCAGTTTTACTGTAGCGTCTCCGGGACCATTTGGACCGAGTAGAATCGATTGAGAGACGCTCTGGTTCAACGTGACGCGTTTTAAAAACAAAAACAGCCCGGAATCCCACAGGAGTCCGGGCTGTTTTTTATGGAATCGAATCGGTCACTCGTCTTTGGGAGCCGCTGATTCTTTTTCAGGCGTCTCTGTTTTTGCAGGCTCCCCGGCGGCGGGCGTCTCGGCTGCCGGCTTCTGATCTGCATTCTGGTCGGCGAGTTCCTGTTTATTTTTCTCTACCAGATCCTGCATGCTCTTTTTCGAAATCCGACGCATGCCATTCACAGTGTCTCCTTCAGGCAACGCGTCATACGTTACCACCAGGTTCTCATCATTCACCAGTAATCGCATATGATACGTTTTGAATATCCCGTTCCACTTGTAATGATAGAGCCGCATGATGAGTCCGGTTTCATCAATCTCGACTGACGGACTTCCCTGAATGGTCTCTTCAAACTGGGCAAAAGGAATTTCCCCGCCAGACTCTGCTTCCATGGCAGTCCCCAGGCTCTCAAAGGTTTTTGCCTGAGACGATTTCGCACGCCATTCCAGCAGAACAACTCCCAGCAGGATCACGATAAAGACCCAGGAAATGACGCGCCGTTGTGTCGAAACCTGTTTTTTGGGTTTTGCAGCGGGTTTAGCAGATTCTGCGGAATCAGGAGTCGAACTCATGGTGGCTTCCTTCAGGAAAGTGATAGAGGATTAATCTGGCATCGACGCAACTCAGAACTGACTTCACTCAAGACTGTGTCCGGACCATTTCAGTTCTCCAGACACAGCCGCAAGCGCTGCACACCAGCGTAACCTCCCGGGGCCCGAAGCTCAAACTGGAGTTGGTAAATTCAGTCGAGATTCAGGGATTTCGATTCGGGCGTTTAAATGATCCCGCGAGGTTCCTCATCGGCAAAGGGATGTAGTGCCTGGATGCCTTTCGGTTTAGGCAGTGCATTAACCAGCGCCTCTGCCATCCGGAAGTCCGCCGCGGTGGTGATCTTCTGGTTGAGAGGGGAGCCTTCGACAATCGTGACCGGGTGACCCATATTTTCGATCAGTTGTGCTTCATCGGTCGCCTGAAAATCGCCGCGCCGGGCATACGCGTCCAACAGCAACTGCCGTTTGAAGACCTGGGGCGTTTGTGCCGCCCAGAGCCCTGTCCGGTCGACGGTTTCCTGAATCTTCAGATCTTTGCCGGCGCGTTTGAGGGTACTGGAGACCCGGACGGCGGGGATCACCGCGTCATGTTTTTCCGCGGCGGAGAAGATTTCGCCCACCCATTTATCGGTAATCAAGGGACGGGCCGCATCGTGGATGGCAACATAATCAATGTCCGTTTTCACACGAGCTAACGCATTCTGCACCGAGTCGGCCCGTTCAGCACCCCCGGCGACAATTTCAATTTCCATGAACGCCAGATTCGGGCGGAACTTCTGTTTGAACCACTCGATATCCTCAGCCGCTACCGAGATAATCAGCTGCTTCACATCTTCCCGGTTCGAAAAGATCTCTGCAGAGCGGACCCAGACCGCCCGCCCCTTCAAATCCATGAACGGTTTTTTCTGAGGCCCCGAGCCGAGGACGGCTGCCCCTTTCGACTGAAATCGTGAACTCTTGCCGGCTGCTGCTAAGATGACTGCGAAGCTCGCCACTGGATTCCCCTCTCGTTAACCTGTGTCCCGTCTCATAACACGCCTTCCCGATTCTCTGAAAACGCATCCCTGTTTCATACTCTGTTTCTGAATTTTAACAAGCCCCAATTCCGCATCCAATAGCTCGCACTCGCGAATTCCCTGCTGATTGATAAAAGCGGTCTCCCACGAAGCGCACAACGCCTGTTTCACGTTGATCTAAATCAACACACCACATCATTGATGTTTTTTCACCACATCATCTGTGTCGTTTTTTTGCCATTCCGAATTTCTTATTTCGCCGCATCTCACTGACAGTATTCAACTTAACTCTCCAGTGTCTGAGAACCTTTACAGTCTGGCATCCTATTTGTTTAAAAACAGAAGCACTTCGATAACCAGACTGGCCAGACAGGCTCACTTCCCTGTCTACGACGGTCGGTAATCGGTCCTCCCAGAGAAACTACTGGTCCATCAAACCTGTACTGACGGTTGATCGACGACAGGCGAGCACGCCAGCGAGCGTGCGGCCCCTGTCGGACAACGTCCCATTCCAGGTCTGATAAGACACTACTTTGAAATTTTGAAATAGAGAAAGCCATCATGGAACTCCCGACACTGATTCTGGTAACTCGCGACACAGTGATTCAGCAGCAGATCCTCGCTCATTTCAAAAAAACCTTTCAGCTCTCTCTCTGCAGCAGCCTCGAAGACTGCTACGAGCAATGCAGTGACCAGAACATCGATTCCATTCTGGTCGACCTGCGGTTTCTCCTGTCCGGCGGACACCAGGAAGACCAGCTGCTGGAGATGATTCAGTCGGCTGCTCCTGAAACCGAAATCATCCTGCTCACCGAGGAAGAATGTCCCGAAATCCTCGAACGCCGGGCGGCCTGTACCGCGATGATGCACATTAAAGGTTTCGCCAGCGAAGCAGAGCTGCTGCTGGAAATCGATTCCTGCCTGAACCCGGAGGAGGAAGTCGTGGTCAGTCAGTCTGCGATGTTGAATGCCTCACTGGGAGCGACCTCGAACAGTTCCACTCCTGATAATAAAAAACCAGCGGCGAAACGAGCTTCCTCTGCGAACACCAGCCGAGAGCCGGCGGCGGCAGGCACCGGGCAAGGCATCACCCGTCGCTTCGAAACCAATTCGCACGAAATGAAGCTCATGCTGAATGAGCTGGAAATCGCCGCACAGCATGATGTGACCGTGCTGCTGATCGGGGAAACCGGAGCTGGTAAAACCTATCTCTCCCGTCTGATCCATGATGTTTCACCACGGCGCAACGAACCGTTTCTGAACGTCGCCTGTGGTGCGTTGCCGAACGACCTGATTGAAAGTGAACTGTTCGGCCATGTTCGCGGTGCCTTCACCAGTGCCCATGCCGATAAAGACGGTAAGTTCCTGGCTGCGGGACGGGGAACGGTACTGCTGGACGAAATCGATGTGCTGGGTCCCGAACAGCAGGTCAAACTGTTACGCGTCATCGAGACCGGCGAATTCGAACCGATCGGCTCCAATAAGACGCACGTCAACCAGGCCCGCCTGGTCGTCGCCAGTAATATGGATCTGCAGCCTCTCGTCGAACAAGGCAAGTTCCGGCCTGACTTGTACTATCGCTTGAACATGCTCAAATTCGATGTACTCCCCCTGCGACGACGCAAGTCAGACATCATTGTGCTGGCAAACGATTTCGTGCACCAGATGTCAATCAAGCATAAGATTCCCGTTGATCGCATTGATGAAGAGTTCATGGAAGCGTTGCACTCCTATCCCTGGCCCGGGAATGTGCGGGAACTGGAGAATGTCATCCGGCGCTCGGTCATCTACTGCCGTGAAGGAGTCTTACGCAAAGAGAACCTGCCGTCGCATATCCTGATGGGACTGGTGGGCCCGACCAATGACCCGTCGGTCGTACTGAATCACAGGCAGAACGACTCAGAACGCCTGGGCGACCAGGTGGCCGTCACGGAGAAAGAGCTGATCGAACAGGCTCTGTTCAAAAACAATTACAGCCGCACGAACACTGCGAAAACACTGGGGATCAGCCGTGTGACCCTGTATAACAAAATGAAAAAGTACGGCATGAACACAAAAAAATGATGACACCCCAGCGAGTGTCATCATCAAATATGTCGGCTTTGATTGACGGGTTACTTCTTCGGTCCCACCAGTTCGATGAGGTTCCCGTCGGGATCACGCAGCAGCGTCAGATAAATGCCTTTGGGAAATCCTTCCGGCAGAGCAATGGGGCCTTTGGCGATCGGTTCCACGCCAAACGCTTTGGCACGCTCCAGCGCCGCTGTGGTGTCTTTGACATAGATGGTCAGATAGCTCACTCCCAGGGAAGAATGGATATACGAGTTGTCCACTTTCTTAGCCGGTGTATCCTTAAACTGCATCAGTTTCACATTGGTGGCCGTACTGTCATTCTCCAGCACCAGCGGGAATACCTTGAAAGGCAGGTGATCCGACAGACCCGAGTCGGCTCCCATCTGCGGAGTCACTTCGAAAGGCTCCCGTTCTTTGAGTCCTAGTGCATCCTTGTAAAACGCCAGTGATTTGTCGATATCGCTGACGACGATTCCGAAGTCAACGGTCGACTTGGCAAATTCGGCATCGGGGACAGTTTTGCTGCTGGCAGCCCAGGCTGCTAATCCACTCACAACAAACACGATGAATGTCGTGCAGATCAGCTCGCGATTCACAAAACTGGGGTTCTTCATTGACGTACTCCTGATTGAAACGGGAAAAGGCGCTTGGTCATCCACAACACAGGCCTTGTTCACATCAGGCTATCTTGATCAGATTCAGACCTCAACCCGATCTCATCCTGATTCTCAAAACTATTTAAATTCGCGACTTAGTTCATTAATTGATCTTGTGAAACGGAATTCAGGTATTCTCTGCACTCCCCGTTTCAGAGCACGCCGCCCCCGGTCCCTGACGCTGATTGATCGGTTACACTTTTTTCTTTAATCGCAGTCTGCGACATGTTATAACCGACGAGGCAGGCCCCTGAATGTATTGACATCAACAGAGAAGAGGATTCGAAATGAAATCAGTTGTGTACGCGGCAATGATCTGCATCTCAGTCAGTTTGATTCAGAGTTTCGACCCCGGCCCGCTCGTGGCGGATGAAAAGCCCAAGGTCAACCGCACCCGGTTTTACATCGCCAGCCCGGAAGGCAAAGATCCCAAAGAATATTACGTCTCCGAAGACTACTATAATACCGGCTCTCCCACCTTCTCTCCCGATGGCTCCAAATTGGCGCATGACTGCTGGAAATCTCAGGAAGGCGAAACCTTTTCCAACGTGAAAATCACCATCGCCAACGCAGATGGGACTGAGCCGAAAATCATCGGGGCCGGCGCGATGCCCAGCTTTTCTCCCGGCGGCCACCGGATTGCCTTCTCGCAGCTGTCTCCCTCAGGCGTTGCCATCATGAACGCCGACGGCACCAATCCCACGTTGATTGAATCAGGGGGCTGGGGCGCGCAATGGTCGCCCGATGGCAAAAAAATTGCCTACCGTTTTTATACGTCCGGCAAAGCCAACCTCCGCATCTACGATCTGATCGAAGATACAAAGTTCGATGTCTTCCCCGCAGGCGAAAGTCCCTACTCCGCCATCTACTGGAACATGGCCTGGTCACCCGACAGCAACTGGGTCTGCTTCCTGGGTCGCAATGCGGGCGACAACATGTATGAAGTCGCCACCGTCAACATCGCCGGCATGCAGGAAGGCTATAAAGTCCACTATCGCAGCAAAGGCTCGCCGTACCAGGACATGGCCTGGCATCCCCAGGGAGATATGATTGTTTTCGGCTCGGACACCAAACCCCGCCAGCTGCTCAAATTCAATCCCGCGGAAGACAAAGCCCCCGAACCGCTCGACATCACCGTCGACGGCAATATTAACGGCGATGTCAGCTTCACCCCCGATGGCCAACACCTGCTGTTCAACGCACGTGATAAGTAAGCATTCGACTCTCAACTCATCAGTCACCAGTTCCAGGGGGATTCCCATGAAACGCTCACATAGACCCCGACGGTCTCTGCTCATCATTCTGTTTCTGTGCTGTGCGGTCAGTGCTCCACTCTCAGCCGACGAAAAAGCGGAGGGCGTCAAACGCGTTCGCTTCTATACCGCGCCTTCCGAAGGTGGGGAAGCGAAACTCTTTCTCGTGCCCGGCGAATACTTTACTGCCGGGTCGCCCGTTTTTTCAGCCGATGGCCAGAAACTGGCTTTTGATGGCAGAAAGTCACAGGAAGGCGAGAATTTTTCTGACGGGAAAATCATGGTCGTCAGCGCCGATGGCACAAACCTCGAAGCCATCAGTTCCGGCGTGATGCCCAGCTGGTCGCCCGGGGGGAATCGGATGGCCTTCTCGCAGATCTCTCCTTACGGCGTCGCCCTCATGCACGCTGATGGTACAAAAACTGAAATGATTGAAGCAGGAGGCTGGGGCGCACAATGGTCGCCCGACGGGAAAAAAATCGCCTACACCGTCCGTTCAGGAAACAACGCCAATATCCGTGTCTACGATCTGGTGGAAGGCACAAAAACCGATCTCTTTCCGGCCGGTGAGAGCCCCTACTCAACGATTTACTGGAACATGACCTGGTCGCCTGACAGCAGTTGGGTCTGCTTCAAAGGCCGCAACGTGGATCAGGATACTTACGATATCGCGACCTTGAACGCCGCCGGCAAACAGCAGGGCTATAAAGTGCATTACTCGAACAAAACCGCCCCCTATGCCGACATCGCCTGGCATCCCTCGGGCGAAAAAATCGTCTTCGCCGCCGGAGCCCAGCCGCGACAGCTGATGCAGTTCAACCCCGCGGAAGACAAACCGCCCGCCCCCATCGAAATCAAAGTCAAAGGCACCATCATCGGCGACGTCTGCTTCACCCCCGACGGCCAGAGCCTGCTGTTCAACGTCAGCGGGACGGGGGAGTGAGTTGCGGTTTAATTATGGGGAGTGATCCGCAGTTTAGTAATATTGTCCGGTTTCGAAGGAGTTACCAGCAGCAGATAACGGTTCTGTTGTTCCTGACCAGCCAGGACTTGCCCCTGCAGTTCCGAAGGCAACAGAGAATGTTTCTGACCTGTAATCTGTTCCGTGATATCGACCAGCAGAGTATGTTCCTGGGGAATCGTTCCCCTTTTGAGATTCGAGAGTGAGTCCTCTACCTCGTCAGGATTAACGATCATCGAGATCTGTACTTGATCCTGCTCCAGAATGACCGGATGCAGTTGAATGTGACAGTCCCTTTTTGCCCCTTCCACCATCAGGTCAGGAAAAGGCAGGTCACTGGTATGACGATGAATACAAAAATTTTCTCTTCCCACGTTTCTATCGGCATATGGTACCAGTCTGCGGGCCGCTAGTTTGATCAGACTGGCCTCGCTCCGATTAATGATGATTCCCTCACGGAGTTTTGCTGTTCGCATACGATCTGAAAATGCTTTTGCTTCCTCGGCCGGTGATGCGTCCCAGTGTTCATACCAGTTTTGTAGATTTCCAGCGGAAATAAATCGCACCCCAACCCTTAACATTCGGTTCTGTACCGCACGGATTTTCTCCAACAGATCAGCAATCTGATCATGTCCTGACCGAGTCTGCCTGATAATCAGAGAAAGATTCTGCTCAAATACCCTGATTGTACAGCCGGTTTTAACCGGTTCCTTCCATTGATCTGGTGTGACATTTTTTTGAATGAGCTGAATTAATGGTTCAAATCGGGGTGCTTCCTGTTTCTTACTTTCCAATGGGTCAAAGTAAGGTAACGTGAATTGCTGCGGAATCGGCACCACCAGATCTTTTACCGGATAAGACTCGGTCAACAGCTGCGTTTCAAAATTTTCTTCATTCAGTCGAATCTGCCCGGTGACGCCGGCATCGCTGTTGACTCCCACACCGAGCAACAGCTTGCCTGCTCCATCATGCCTGACGCGTTCCACCTGGAACAACGCTAACAGAACATTTTTAGAATCCGTTTCATACTGCAGCTCCAAACCTTCTACCAGCAGCACTTGGCCAGGCTCCAGTAGTCTGGCATCTTTGAAATGCCATTCTTTAATCACAGGAACTTCTGGCTCTGCATCCATCCCGGTTTCGGGATGAGACAACTTCTGTTTTTTCAAACCGGCATACTCAGAACTGGTAATCTGATAATCCAGCATTCCTCGATTTTGAATTCCCCGTCTCGTGGAGAAAGTGACGCGCAGATCCAGGCCAACATCATAATTTTTCACGGAAAATGACTGACCGGCACCGCGAAACTCCGGTTCCAGTTCGTGGCGTTTTTTTGTTTCCAGCTGCACCGTCTGCCCATCGATAAATCGAACTTGCGGTGCCGATATGGTCTGCGTGTCTGTTGAGGACTTGATAATTCGCTGCACTTCCCTGACACGCTTTTCATCAAGGATTTCGCAGATCAGGGAAGGATGACTGATTGTTTCCGGCCCGATCAATTCCGGCTGCTCTCCGGCAGCAGCGTCACTGACTACTGCCGTCTTCTCAGCCTGGTAGACCTTCACCTGCCTTCTTTCAGAACTGATTTTGTCCAGCAGACCGCGTGGTACCGAGATGAACTTTGCCGTCAGAACAAAGGGAGTCATCTCTTCCCGGGACAGTTCATCCAGCGCCTGCTCCACCAGTTTGTGATAACGTTCATCCTTTGCCCACACAATGAGTCGATCATCCCGGATACAACTTCCACCATAGGACACCATGCGGCATTGCTTGCGTTCGTCCTTGAGAGGGATCTGGTGGGTTTCACAGTAAACTGGTATTGAAGTACTGTAATCGGGTCGCTCGTTTACAGCAGCGAACTCTCTGAGCAGTTTGAGCCGTGCATGTAGTTTTTCTTTCAGAACAGCTTCTGCCCGCATGGGTCCCATGTTCTTACTGGTCTTATCCAGAAGTTCTTTAATGGAATATTCACGGGTGCAGACAGAACGGGAAATCCAGTCCCGCATATCAATCTCAGCAGACAGATAAGCCAAGTCCTTTGAATAACTGCGACTGAAAAGGTTGTTACTGTTCGCTGCCCGTTTGATCGGATCATAAAACGGGAGTGCCTGAATGGGATCCTTTACTGAATTCAGACTACCTGCATGTTCCTCTTTATTACTGTGTGGCAGTTGTTCTTCAGCCTGGTCCGCAGCCGACACCACGAACCCTGCGCCCGGCAGGACCACTGCTGCCAGCGTTACAAAAATCATCCAGCACCACCAGGGGGTTCGCTTCTGACATCCTTGTCCGAGTCGCATGATTCGCTCCAGTCGTTTTGAAGTTATTTCCACCGGACGCACGCCCGGCACTACGGGGACCGCTTTTAACGTTTGCTTCAACTCCAGAATCTCCAGCAGACAGGCGGCATACTGCCTGGGATCGCAGTTCAGTTCGGCGAGCACTTCCTCATCGCAGCATTGTTCAATTTCGAATTTCAAGCGCCGGCCCGTGAACCAGACCAGCGGATGAAACCACCACACCACCGACGCCAGCAGTTGCAGCAGACCAATCCACAAATCGCCACGGCGGATGTGAATCAGCTCATGCGCCAGCACCGGTTCCAGCGCTTTCAGGGAACGACTTTCCGTGATCGCCGTCGGGAGAATGATCGTCGGACGCAACAGGCCAATCACCGCCGGGCCCATCCGACTGTGGGTAATCAGCAGCCGCACACGGCGTTTCAATTTTAATTCTGAACACAATCGCGCTAACAACTGGTTCAACTCCGGATGCGATTGTTCTCCCGCCCGCCGAATGATGTGCCAGCAGCGCAGGTAACGAACCAGCATCACTGTTGCGATCAACAGACCGACCGTTATCCAGATCACCACGCCCATCTCTTTGACGGAATAGTGAGCCGCAGGCTGCCCGATGTTTTCGGCAGTTGGTTGCACGGGAACCGTCGTCGTTTCTGAACGGACAGGAGTCTGCCGCGACGTTTCATTCTCATGGATCGTCACCTTGAAATCCGGGCTCGCTGAGACGTCGGGCAGTTTTCCCATATCGTCTCCGGTCAGCAGACGCGTGGATTCGGTTCGCGTCAGAAATTCTGGTTCCTCAGGCGGCTGGCTGGGTGAAACATTGGCAGGCAATCCACTTTGAATCCAGCAGAACAGCCCCATCGAACTGTCCCAGACAGGGGGCGTGATGAATTTCAGCAGGACAACCAGCCAGAGCAGACAAGTCAGATGCGAACGCCTGAAACGTACCAGCCGACAGATCAGCCAGACCGTCAGAACCAGCGCCGAACACTGCCAGAACTGCTGCCATACCAGTGATGAAATTGAAACGTCAGTCGGCTGCATCGCGTTCCTCCGTCAACTGGTCCAGCAATGTCTTCAACGCATCCAGGTCCGCACGACTCACCTGGCGATCTTCGATCAGATGTTGCATCAGGGGGAACGTCTCCCCGGCAAACAGGCGGTCCACCAGGTCATCGACGGTTTCGCGAATCACCGTGCGAGGCTTGATGCGCGGCGAGTACACGCGGGTTCGGCCTTCAAGCTTGACGTTTACGTATCCCTTTTTCTCCAGTCGCCGCAGATAGGTCTGCACGGTGGTAAAATCGATGCCTCGCGAGGCGGGGAACGAGTCGAATACTTCGCGGACCGTCGCGTGTTTTAATCCCCATAAGGCGCGGGCGATTTCCATTTCCCCCCTGGATAATGCGGGCCGATCTGTCATTCCTGCTCCTTCAAGTACAAGTGTAATTGCGACAGTTTAATTACATTTGTACTTGAGTCAATCGCAGTCTGAAAAAAGTGGAATTTTTCACGGGAGGATTCTCTCCCAAAGTCAATCGCAAAATCGGCGTTCTGGAAAATAGAAAGCGAGTTTGAAAATCTGGTCAAACCTTGTTTGGAATTGGTCTCCTGATCGCTTAGAATCGGGGGATGACTCTGATCGGGGGGGAGTTTCTGTTTTAAAGAACGCATCACCATCTTCGATCATAAGTAATTACGAGACAGCAATTTCCATTTATTGGATTTACGATAATGAATGTCCGATCCGCCCGACCGAAGGTTAATGATCTGATTTTTCGCTTGATTGGGCGTTCCATACACCCGGAACTTTATACGACTCTGGCCACGTCAGAAATCAAACAGAAGAACTTCTCCGCGGTTCTGAAGGTCTGTGAGACCGGGCATATTGCCTGTATTCAGCACAATGGAAAAGCCGTTTGCGAGATCCTGACTTCCTTTCAGAACCCGCTGCCCAGTCAGAAACGCCTGCTGGAAAAGCCGGTGCGGGGCTGTCGTTCTGATTCAGTACAGCTGGAGTCGGGCCTGTATTACCAGGTCAGTTATCAGCTGGAAGAACTGGATTACACGATCTTCAAGAACGTTCATGAAGAATACCTGATGGATGCGCAACGTGCCGACCTGGCGTACCAGTTCATTTCTGAGAACCGCCTGACCCCGGGTGCCTTGAGCATCATCGACTTTGAAGCGAATCAGACCAGTTTACTGATTCATGCGTTCCATACCTTTCCGGATGAACTGGCTGTGGTAAAAACGCAATCACTGTTTGAGTTTTGATATAAGAATTTTTTGATCAACGTCATGGAAGACGGGAAACCGAAATCATGACCGACTATTTCAAATTATCAATGCGAACGCTCGTACTCGGCTGTTGCCTGCTGGCGCTGACCGCTTGGGAAACTTCGTCTGTGTCCGCCGCGCGGCCGATTTCTGTTTCCCGCTATCATACGCCGTACTCTTCGTCCGTCTATCGACGCTCTCCGCGGTACTCGACGTACCGCTATTCCGCGGGCTACCCGCGCAACTATTCGAATTATCGTTCGACATATTACGGCTATGGTGCCCGCCGTTACAACTACCGGTATCGACCTTATGCCGCGGTTGCGGGTTATCGCTATTACCGTCCCGGCTATTATGGGATCAACCACTACCCCGCCGGCATCGGGTATTCGTGGGCGGGCAGTTCGTTCTATCCGCGCCCCGTCTGTAACGCCTGGACCGCTTACTCGTCCTGCTACTGTTCGCCCTACTCGGGTAATGTCATCTCGAATTATGTTCCCTACTATGGGAATTACACACCTTACCTCGGCAGTTACACCCCTCTCTGGGGCAGTTATCTCCCTTACGGAGGTTCCTACTTCGGTGCGCCCGGGGCATATTATGGCTATGCCAATTCGGGATTCTACGGTTACTACTGCGGCGTCTGGCCTTATCGCCCGACCCTGTATGGCAGTATTGTATTCCAGTCCGGATATAATACCGGCTACGGACGAGGCAGCTATTATCGATTCTGGTAGTCGTTGATCCAGCCTCAGACAGATCAACCTGTCAGGCCGTCGTTTCCAGCATCACGCCGACAATAATATCGTAAGTGGCATGCGCGCCAACGGTGATCCCAAAGCCCCGCAGAAAAAACAGACCGGCGAAAAACAGACCGGCGACCGTGCGAAATGTAAAACTGAATACCGAGAACTGATCGCCTGAGACGCCCACATAATGCGCCAGTGAAAAGATCAGGCTGGTCGAGATGATCGCCAGGATGGCAGACGAGCGGACTTCCAGCAGCATTCCGCGAAAGATCAGGTAACACAACGGCAGCAGGAGCAGGCGGAACATCACCTCTTCATAAACGCCCGCGCCGACAAAACTCACCACCCGCGAAGCGGACTCGCGTTCGATGAACATCAACGTGGGCTGAGGCAGTTGCTGAAACACCAGATCCTGAACCTGCCCGACCACGATCAGACAAAAGGCAAACAACAGGCTTTCCGCAAACATGCCGACTAAGGTTTCGCCCGAAATCTTCCAGGGATGTTTACAGAAGATGTGCCACAGCAGCAGCGTGATGACGATCAACGCCGGCAGCAGAAAGGTCTGCGTAAATCCCAGTTGAGAAAGCCAGCTGCGCATCCAGTAGTCTGCCCCGTTGCGGAGCAGTTCCGGCTGGTTGCCTCCCATGGAAAGCACGCCCCACTCATAGATCAACAGCAACGGCGCCAGAAACACCAGGCAGACCAGGGGCTGCCGTGCTTCGCGCCAATACGTGCTCTCGGTAAGAGCCAGCTCGCTTTGCGAGTCGTTTTTATGCGTCATGTCTCAGAACGGTTTTCAGTCAGGGGAACGGACTCGGCAGCAGCAGAATCGAGTGAAAAATGGGGTGGTGGAATCTGCTCGTGCGCTGCATCGTGTCGCTGCTGCTGGAATCGTTTGAGCGTGAACGGATCGTTATGGCGATCGGTTTCTTTCAGCACTTCCAGCAGACTCTGATCCAGGGCAGATAAAAACTGATCGACGACCGTCTCATCCCATTCCCCGCGGCGAGACTCCCGAAAGAGTTCCAGCGCCGCCGCAAAGGCGACTTCTTCCCGTTCGTATGTCCGGATCCCGTCCGCCGTCAGTTCACGTTCGATATTCTTTAGTTCCAGAAAGCGACAGACCACGGCCAGCCGGCGCGAATATTCACCCAGTGCCGAAGTATGCAGGCCCCGCGGGTAACCGGTTCCATCCAGGCGTTCATGATGTTGCGAAATGACTTCCGACAGATAGGAGTCTCCCGGGAATCCACGCAGACCGCCCAGCAAAGCCGCACCGAGAACGGGATGCCCCTGTTCGATTTCCCTCTGATCTGTTTTCGACTTATCAGTGCGTGCGTTCTTTTGTGGCTTAAGCATCAGCCAGCCCAGGTCGTGTAACAGGCCGGCAATCATCAGCAGGTCACCGCTTTCCTGCCAGGCGCTGATTTTGCGACTGACGAAACATATCAATCGCGCGGTTTCCAGCCCCCGGAGATAGACGGCTAAATCTGCATCGTTTAACTGGTCCGTGGTGACTTCCTGAATGTTTTCCAGTGAAGCAAACAGGAATTCTCCCGGCTGATGCAGGTGCGCGTCGTCATTTTTGATTTTGCGAATCAGGTTCAATAGCAGATTCGGGCAGCAGTACGTTTTCGTCCAGACATCCTGCGTCGCCAGCTTTAACTGCTTCACATAATACTCAGTCGTTTGTGCCAGCAGCAGTTGCTGCCGGATATACCGCTGTTCCTCACGCAGGTATTCCAGAATACGCGCCAGGATTGGCTCCTGGGCCTGGGAAACAGAATGGGTCGGGTGTTCGTCAAGATACAGACGGCAGCGAAGCAGAATGACCTGCACCCGTGCCTGCAGCTGTATCAGTATTGTGTGCTGCGGAGCGATCTTTAATCCCTGATTCTGCTGGTTCAATTCCCGATAGGAAATCTGCAGCATGCGTAACGCGCTGGAATCCACTGGCAGCAGTTTCGAGCCATCTGCGCAGTATCGCAGCAATGTCCAGTCGTCGCGTTCCTGTCGAACGGGAGGCGTCAGCCAGCGCAGCAGTCTGGTGGAATTCGTCACGATTCATCCCTGTCGGAAAAAGCTCTGCACAGCAGTGACCGGGCCCCGGCAGACCGGGATCCCTCACTCTGTTTTCTATCGGCGAATTGGGAGCGAGGGATTGAACCGATTGAGGAAATTCAGGTTGGGCAACCTGCTGAAGCGTATTCTTCTATCCCGTTTGAAAAATGGCACTTAACTCATTGTCTATATGAGATTACGACTCAGAAACTGCATAGAACCGGACAATTTACAGTCAGTCTGTCACAAGCATGAAAGCTGTATTCTCTGCGACGGCTGTAAGGATTGTGAGAATTTCTCAATTTCCAGTCATTCAGACGCCGATTTGAAACTAGAGAAGGCATTTTTTCTGTTGTCTACTTGTAGACTTTTTGTCGGCATGCATAGAATTCAGGAGAGTTGCCTGTCAGCTGAGGCAATTTACAGAACTTTTAATGATCAGGTCTTGTCTTAATCTCAGGTTCTGAACACCGGTCACAGCATTTACACCCCATCCAGAGGACAAGCAGGAAAATTCTCATGGCTACGGATTTCCGGCAAAAAGAGCGGCTCCCTGAACTGACAGATCGTATCGTCGAAACCTATCATGAGATCGGTACGATTCACCATTTAGGCCATTGCCCGCTTCCCAGCCAGGACGCCGTCATTGAAGCGGCCCAAGATCTGAAAGACGTCATCTTCCCCGGTTACAGCCGTCGGCAGAATCTGCACCTGGGCAACGTAACTTACCATGTGGGAAACATCATTGACTCCCTGCATGATATCCTGACCTTACAAATTGGTCGCGCGTTACGGCACCAGCATGTGCAGAGGCACGGCGCCGACTGCGAGAAACTCAACCAGATCGATTTCGAAGCCGAAGGGCAGCGGAAAACGCTCCAGTTCCTGGAAACGATCCCGGAAATCCGTCGCGCACTCTCCACGGACGTGCAGGCGGCTTTGGATGGCGACCCGGCTGCGACCTGCTTTGATGAAATCATCTTCTGCTATCCCGGTCTCGAAGCGATTACGATCTACCGGATCGCCCATGAATTGTACAAACTGGATGTTCCCATCATCCCCCGCATGCTGTCAGAATGGGCTCACGCACAGACCGGCATTGATATTCACCCGGGTGCCATCATCGGACACTCATTCTTTATCGATCATGGTACGGGTGTCGTGATCGGGGAAACCTGTGAGATTGCGGAGAACGTCAAAGTCTACCAGGGGGTTACCCTCGGTGCCTTGAGCTTCCCGAAAGACTCCGAAGGCCGCATTATTCGCGAGCAGAAACGGCATCCCACCATCGAAAAAGGTGTGGTGATTTACGCCAATGCCACGATTCTGGGAGGCGACACGGTCATTGGTCAGGACGCCGTCATCGGCGCGAGTGTCTCGCTGATGAAAAGCGTGCTGCCCAATACGATTGTCACCATCGAAAAGCCATCGCTCCGCTTTCGTGAAGCATCCTGATCCCAGCCCCCTGATTCCAGACCTTTGATCTCTGGCCCCTGTCCCAGGCCGCAGATCACGCTCTTGCAGGTCTGTCATTTTCATTGACGAACTATGTTGCCGGGTGCCTGAACCTGTAATCTCTGGATGTGAGCCACTCTGCGGAATCGGGGGGTTCTGCTTCCCTCCCAGCGCAAAAAAATCCTGTGTGAATCAGACACTGATCGCACACAGGATTGAATGAGTGGTAGATTTAAGCTCAGGCAATTGCCCGGCGTGGACCTGCATCATCACGATCTTCTTTGATCGATCCGACATGATCCAGCGTCCGGTCGAGCTGGGAGGCCAGTTTTTCCTGGGTTTCCAGTAACGAAGCAGCAGCGACTTCGTACTGTTTTTCGCGGCTGGATAGCTGATTGGCCCGCTGGTGCAGTTCTTCCGAGAAACGCGTCAGTTCCTGCATCATGTTTTCGAGATCAGCCAGCAGCACCAGTTGTTCCTGCTCAGAAAGCGACTCCTGCTGGAAATCCTGTTCTTCCTGTTCCTCGTTCAACTGATGAAGCTGAGACATCAAGGCAGCAGCGCCCTGCTCACGTCGTGATTCATATTTCTCGATCAGGTGAAAATCCTGTTCAATCAGGTCAACAAGTTCGGACGCAGACAGGTCCTTCAGAGTAGTTTCTTTGGTCATAGAGTGATCTCTTTTTTTATCTGGAGTGAATGGTGCGCTCGTCTGAAGCGGCGAGCCAGATAAGCCAGCGGTGGAAATGTTCATTGCTGCATGTGGTCTGGACTGACAAAACTCAAATTCAATGGGACCGATTGTGATCAGATCACCATCCGACAGTTCCGAGGTGCGAAGCGGTATCCCGTTCAATAACAGTCTGGGCTGAGCAACCATGGCTTCGATCCGGGCGACTTCCTCTTCGACATGGATCACGGAATGTAATATCGGCATCTCTCGACCGGTGAGCTGAAGACCGCAGCAGGAACCTGCTCCAATCGTCAGACGGTCACCTGATACAGGCCGCACGGGAAAACTGGTTTTTCCCTTTTTGATTTCCAGTGAATACCGGGGCGAAGATTCGACGACCACAGACTTTCAACCTCATGTTGAGACAGGAACGTTTTGATTCCTCAGTGCCCTTTTTTAAAGGGCTACACAACACTGAATCGACCGTCTATTGACGACAGCATGAGAAAACGTTCCAGTTACTTTATCATCAAAATCCCCTGATGAATCCCGGCACGATAACAGTCAGAGTCTATGCAGATTAGATAAAATAGAAAGCTTGATTCACGCACGATTGGCGTCAACCTGGAGAAGCAGCGCAGCATTTTCCCGTCAGAGGTTTTGTAGATCCCTGTTAATAAAGGAAACACCTCAGGCAGGCTCGCGGGACTTTTTCCAGACCGAGGCGCGGCCCTGTCAGACGAGCCGGTCTCCAGCCATTTTGCGGGGAATTCAGTCGATTTTATTGCCGGGAAGTTTACGTTCCGTCGGCGGAGGCAGATCAGGTTCGGGAGCAGCAGGCTGGGAGGGTGGCGGTTTATAGCCTTCACACGTCAGCTTGAGATTACCGCCCAGGGGAACCCGAAATTCGGAACTGCTGTCCAGCGCCGTCCAGCCCGCCATCACATCTTTCTGATCCGCATATTCCCGTGCCACCAGGTAGGTATCGTAACTGTCTGACCAGACGCGAAAATTCAGATAAAAGAATTGCGGGTTGATCTTCTGCAGTTCCTGACGAAACAGGGCCGACGATTTTCGCAGGCGTTCTGCTGTATCCCCACGTCCTTCGCGTAATTCCAGTACAAGATAGGGAACCCCGCCCACGGGTTTCAGCTTGATTCGCCAGTCACGATTGCCGACGTTCTTATTCTCGAACACCTTGACCAGTTGGTCGCAATCGATGGCCTGTTCGGGCGCAGTCACCAGCCGACTCTGGGCGATTGCCGTCAAAGCCAGATTCTGCAACAGGGGAATATCGACTCGCATGATCCGTCCGTCCCGGCAGACATAGTCGATGGCCTTGGCTTCTTTCGGCGCATCGCGCGGATTCGGCAGATTGACAATTTTGGCATTCGGCGTGGGACCGGGATCCGGTGTTTTGGCCAGCTTTGCCTTGATGTCGGCCAGCTCTGTCTCTTTGTCGACAATGCTCTTTTCCAGCGATTTGACTTCTTTATCGCGTTCAGCGATCTCTTGCTTCAACTTCTCGATATTGACCTGGATCTCTTTTAATTTCTCCAGTTCCTTCTTCAGTTTTTCTGCCAGCTCTTTCTGCTGATCGACGTTGACCGTCTTTTTATCTTCAGTCAGTTCTTTTACCGTTTTCAGCTGCTCCTGCTCAAGCTTCAGCAATTCATCAAGCTCCGCGACTTTCTGTTCCGCCCGCTCCATATCTGTTTCTGAAATGGCGCTTTTAATACGACTGACGGCTTCTCCCACGCCCAGCTGAGTCACGGTCAGCATAATCACGAGGATTCCCACTACGTTGGTCATCGTATCCAGCAGGGAATCCAGGCTCGCACCGCTGGATGAACTTTTTTTACGTTTCATGACTCGCTTTGAATTCCAGGGAAATTCGTCGGTTTGATTGAAAAGGCTTTGATTCGAACCGTGTCTCTACAGAAGCCCGTACTTTCCGGCCCCACACGGCTGCAGAACAGAGTTCGCTCTGTATAATCATAAAAGCGATACCGGTCTGATCGCAAGCAGCGACCATCGGTTGTTCCGTAAAAGTCATAATTGCCTGAACGGGTTGAGGAAGGAAACGTGGACGTTTTTTCATTAAATATCCCGGGATTGATGGTCGTGGGTACCGATACGGATGTCGGAAAGACATATATCACTGCCGCCATTGCCCGCCAGCTGGTTTCAGAAGGAATCCGGACCGGGGCCTATAAACCCGCCTGCAGTGGCAGCGTGCTGGATCCGGAGACCGGCGCCCGGAAGTGGGCCGATATTGAACAGCTGTCAGAAGCCATTCAAACCGCTGTTCCCCTGGAACGGATCTGCCCCCAGCGCTTTCACGCCCCGCTGGCACCGCCGGTCGCTGCTGCCAGTCAGGGAGAGCAGGTCGACGAACGTCTCCTGCTGGAAGGGGCACAATGGTGGCAGGATCAGGCCGAGTTCCTGCTGGTGGAAGGGGTGGGAGGCGTCCTGTGTCCTCTTTCCGAAACGATGCTGATTGTCGATTTCGCGGCTCAGCTCAGGCTGCCGCTGCTGATTGTGGCGCGGGCAGGACTGGGGACGATCAATCACAGCCTGCTGACCATCGAAGCCTTACAGCACAGGGGACTCGCCATTGCGGGTCTGATCCTGAACGATGTCGACCCTGAACTCAGCGATGAGTCACGTCAGTCAAACGCCGCCCGGATTCAACAATGGACAAGCGTGCCGGTTTTGTCTTTTGTCCCCTTTGAATGGCGGTCGAACTTGCTTCACTACCAGACTCAGGCCAGAATAGACTGGATACAATTAGCACAGGATTCCCACTGAATCGTCCTCCCCTGCGCCAGAACCATCCGTCTGATCGCCGGCTTCCCCGCGGACGTTCCAGCGCCGATCCTGCCTCTACAACAGCCTCAACTTATCAGAAATCAACCGGAGAAATGGATGAGTATTGAAGTGAATTGCCCCTCATGCGGGGGCTCCATCCAGATCGAAGCCGTCTCGGAAGTCGTGGCGTGCCCTTTATGCCAGATGCATCTGCAGGTCGATGCCGAAACCAGTGAGCCTGTGCTGGTCTCAGAAGAAGACGCGGCAGAACAAGAAGACGCAGAAGATGCCGCGACTGCAGGTAACCCCGATCCAGCAGCCGAGACAGATAATTCGAACGAAAGCGATCTCACACCCCCCGAGGCTGGCTTCGCTGTGCCGGAGGAAGCTGATTCGTCAGACAACGAAGGGGAAGCCGCAACGGCCTCGCCGTTCTCGTTTCTCCCCGGGGCCGCCGAAAATAAAAACAGCAAAAAACAGCCCGAACGACCGGCGTCCAGCTTCTCATTTCTTCCCGGCGGCAATGACACCGCTCCAGCCGAGTCGCAAGCTACGGAACCCGCAGCGCCGGAAACGGAAGCCGCAGCGGGCGAGTCTGTAGAAAAGGCAACCACCGAAACTGTAGCAGCGGAAGATACAGTCGCAGCCACCGACACAGAAGATCACGATGAAGAAGCCACGACGGATGCCTCCCAAACAGAAGAACCGGTGGCAGAAGAAACAACGAACGATCTTACTGAGACGGAAATGCCACCGGCTGACCCGCCAGTCGAAAACGCGACTGAGGAAGTGACAGCGGAATCAACGGCAACAGGACCTGCCCCGGAAACGATGCTGGCAGCAACTGCCCCTCCCGAACCGGCGGCTCAACCCGCGCCGCAAAGCTACCGTCGGGAAAAAGTGGTTTCCAAGCGGTTATTCACGCTTACGCTGACTTATGCCCTTGCCGTCACCGCCATGCTTGCGATGTTGATGTATGTCCGCTACCAGGGAGATCCCCATCAACTGGAAAGCCTGCCCGACCTGAAACCACCTGTCAAAAATGATGAGATCGCGCTCCAGCTGATCCCCGAAAATGCGACGCTGCCTCCTGGCCATGTCCTGCAGCTCGGGGGGCCGGGACGTCGATTCGGAAATGTTCTGGTGACGCCGCTGCGTGTCACCCGGGGGCCTCTCGAATTTGAACATTACACGGGCGACACCAGCCAGACACGTGAGCCCACGGGCGATGTGCTCAAGCTCTACCTGAGATTCGAAAATGTTTCCCACGACCAGACCTTCGAACCCCTCGATCAGAAGCTGCTGCTCACCCGCGTCGCGGGCAAAAACGTCGATGCAAAAATGCGGGCCAATAATTTCGTGAGCAGCGTGGATCAGAAGCAGACGGACGGCAACCGGGTGCTGATCTACGATATGCCCCCCTCCTGGGAATGGAATCTGAAGGGACAGAATATCAATCAGGAAAATAAACCGCAGGAACTGAAACCTGGCGAAAGTTTTGAAACCTATGTTGCTTCGAACGAACAGGGTATTGACGATTTAAAAGGGGAACTCGTCTGGCGACTGCAGATCCGTAAAGGCTATAACCCAAAATCGCATCGGGGGGTAACCACTCTGATTGAAGTGGTATTTCACAGCAGTCAGATTCAATCCGACATGGTCTCCAGCCACAAAGAGACACAGCCGACCACCTGAGGAATCGGCGATTGAGTGCGACGCGCGTAAAAAACGCCTCGGCAGTATTTCAGTAATACCACCGAGGCGTCACGCGGAACCGCATACGATGCGGTGAGGAATTTCTTATGAGGACAATCTTTCCGCTGTGGGGCTGGCACAAGCCTTAGTGATAAGACTTGCACCAGATACCCCTTTCAGGAGAGTACACAATCCTGAAATCTACTTCTGGACCACAACAAAGCGGGCACCACTGTGATTTCTCACCAGCAGCAACACACTGTCTTTGCCTTTTGCTTCTTTCAATCCCTGGTTGAATTGATCCATGGTAGAGACTTCAGTTGTCCCGATCTTTTCGATGATCATGCCTTTCGTCAGACCAGCTTCTTCAGCAGCACTTCCCGGCTCGACAGAAGTAATTACGACTCCTGTCACATCGTCGGAATAGCCTAACTGATTGGCCAGTTCTTCGGTTAAAGGCTGAACTTCGAGTTTCAGTTCATTCACACTGGTTTTCGGTTTCTCTTTGCCGGGTCCTTCGAGGGGCTTTTCATCCTTTGCGACTGAGAAACTGTTGGGCATGGCTTTCATGGTCAGATCTTTATTGACATGTTTACCATCTCTTAAGATCTCCATGACATACGTCTTACCCACTACCAGCTGTTCTACAATACCCTGCAGATTGCGAGGGCCGGAAACTTCCTTACCTGCCAGCTTCAAGATGATGTCACCTGTTCGTAAATCAGCGTCTGCTGCAGGAGAATCTTCCATCACCTGTGTAACGATGGCACCCTGACCAACTTTGATGTCGAACGATTTCGACAGTTCATTACTGATCGGCTGGATGCCGACACCCAGGAAGGCTCGTTCTACTTTACCATTATCAATCAACTGACCGGATACCCAGCGTGCCATGTTGACAGGAACCGCAAAACCAACACCATCATATCCACCACTGCGACTGGAGATCGCCGTGTTGATACCGATAACTTCACCACGCAGGTTCAACAGGGGACCACCGCTGTTACCAGGGTTGATCGCTGCATCTGTCTGCAGGTAATCTTCACGGTCGTTAATTCCGGGACCACGGCTTTTCGCACTGATGATACCATTGGTCACACTCATACCGATTCCGAACGGGTTACCGATCGCCAGAACCCAGTCGCCGATTTCCATTTTGGAACTGTCACCCAGGGGAATCGCCTGCAGGTCTGGAGCATCAATATGAATTACAGCGACGTCAGAACGGGGATCAGTGCGAATATCATCGGCAGTGAATTCCCGACCATCATTCAAAGTAACCTTTACCACGTCGGCGCCATTCACCACATGCGAGTTGGTCATGATCAGACCGCTTTTGTTGATAATGAATCCGGAACCGGTTCCCATCCGACGGGGTGCCTGTCGAGGCTGAGCCTGATTCTGGAACTGTTTGAGCATGTCCTTGAACCGGGGATCACTTTCAAAAAGATCCTGAAATGGTGAATTGTCACCAAACGGCAGAGCATTCTGCCCGGACACTTGGGATGTTTTGCTGATCGTTTCAATCGAAACAATTGCTGGCATCGCCCGGCGGCTGACTTCGCGAAATACATTCGATAATTCATAAGCATTGACTGCTGTTGGCAGATCGGTGCTCGTATCTTTCTGAGCCACCCCGACTGCTGCACCCACCAGACATGCGCTAGCAATTATAGCGAACATCCAGTTTCGATTTCCTGTTAACGCTTTCATTAAATTTACCCTCCTACAGTGTATGGCTTTCAGTTTTGACTCAGGCCATCTCTCTTATGGAATTAATACTAAAAAGGAAACGCGATTCAAATCCCAAATGTGCCTCTTGTAAAATGACTCGACTGGAAAAAACTCGCGCGAACCCCGCTTCCCTGATCAGAAAAAACAGGATCCTGATGTGTGCACATCGTTGAACTTTTGCTCATTTCATTAAGTGGCTGGTCTGCCCTTACTACGAGAGTTGCCTGTAAATGTGTTGGGAATGCTTGAAAAAAAATGAGGAGATTTGCGGCTCACCCTTCAGGACCAGGACAGGTTCTGGCAATATTTTCCCGTTTCACCTGAATATTTTTCGACCATTTCCACGAATCAGGGCTTTTTTGTTTTCTTCAAATAGACGCTAATGTTAATATCTCTCTATACTTAGCAATGGTCATTCAAAAATTCGCCGCGGGCCCTTTCTTCAGAATTCTTCGTTTGACCGTTTGATATTTCTCGAAGAAATAAGATCAGGGGAGGCGTGCATGCAATACGATCTCAGCCCCGTGGAGATCGATCAACTGCTTGAGGAGTGTCAGCAAAATCTGGGATATCGATTTGTTGACTGTGAGCTGTTGAAATCCTGCCTGACACATACATCCGCTGCCAAAACCCGCATGGATTCCAACGAACGACTGGAATTCCTGGGTGATGCGATCCTCGGATCGATCGTCTGCGAGAAACTGTTTGCGCAATTTCCCAACGCCCCGGAAGGAGAACTGACCCGCATCAAATCGGCGGTTGTCAGTCGCAATACCTGTACCCGCCTGGCGCGTGAAAAAGGCCTCGATCGCTTTATCTTTGTCGGCAAAGGACTTGCCATGACAGAGACCCTGCCTGAATCCCTGCTGGCCGGCATGTTCGAAGCGCTCATCGCCGGGATGTACCTGGATGGCGGCATTCTACCCGTGCATCAGTTTCTTGATCCCCTCATCGAGCGCGAAAATTCCAAAGCTTCCCTCTCTGTGCATGGCTACAACTACAAAAGCCTGTTACAGCAATATTCGCAAAAGAAGTTTTCCCAGACCCCCATCTATGAGGTTCTGGACGAAAAAGGGCCGGATCATTCCAAGTTCTTCAAAGTGACCGCCATCATCGGCGAACACAAATATGAACCTGCCTGGGGATCGACGAAAAAAGAAGCGGAGCAGAGAGCCGCCTATAATGCCCTGCGCGAAAATGAAGACGACGAAGAATGGGAACTACCTGCCCTGCCCGATCAGAACTGATTCACGCCAGCAGGGACTTTCATCCAGCCGGTTTTGAATCGCCGGGACTACGCTGCGGAAACAGGGGAAATGGATTCTCTGAAATTCTCAAGGTCTGTAAATAGAAAGGGCCGAGAGAATACGGGAATTCTCTCGGCTCTAAGATGGGGATGATGTTTTGGAATGGCCCAGGGTGGGCAGACCCGCCTCCACGGGTCGGTGGGATTGTCTCTCTCTTCTCTCTTGAACCTTGAAGTCTCTCAACTCTTCAAAATTCTTTGGGTCTCTCTCTTTACCCGAAGCAGGTATAATGCAGCAATCGTGCCATTCACCTTGAACGCAAGACGAAATTTCTGGATTCGTCCTAAAACACTGTAAATACAGGCATTTAGAATCAGAGACTTTGGGGAGTTATTTTTCAGCTTTCTCATGTTTGCAATTCTTGCAATCGAAAAACCTCAAACGGGGCCCCTGAAATGTAAGACTTACAACTCCACAGACACCTTTCGCCCCGCGAATCCAGACGGATTATTCAGCTCGGGGACGCGAATCGCGCACTTCGATGGAGAGTTTGCCCACCGACTGGATGACCGGCAGGAAGAGCGCCAGTGGTGCCGGTGCTTTTTCAGCCAGGCTGGAATCTCCCAGCTTGATATGGCCCGCGCCGATGCCCCCTTTTCCCAATGTCGCATCCAGGGGGATCCAGCGATTATCCAGAAAGACTTCCGTCCACATATGACCCCCGAAGCTTTTCCGGGACGGAATATAGACCAGGCCGACGGCGACCCGTGCAGGTAGATTCTGAGCCCGCAGCATGGCTGCCAGCAGCATCGCATGTTCGGTACAGTCTCCCTCCATATTGCGGGCCACCTCAGCGGCTGACGCTAATGCGGTCGAGAAATTCTTCTTTTTCAGATTTCGATGCACATATTTTTCCATCAACAGAGCCTGCTGCCAGGGATTCGTTTCCGACTGAACCGCGGCTTTCGCATGCTTGATGACACCTGCATCAGAGGACTGCAAAAACGGGCTCGGTTTCACAAACTCGGCATCGATCTCGGCTGCTGGAAACGCCACCGGTACAGCCGCCTTCGTCACTGTCAGCTCAACCCGATCTGCACCGAGCCGTTTGACCTGCTGCGTATCTCCTGCAACCAGATATTTCGCGGGATCATCCTGCTGCATGGAAATCTGGTAGACCACCTGCTCCGTATCATGGGCTGCGGACAGAGGGGAAACCGGAATCAGCGTCTGCATCGCCAGATCTAATTCCCTGCCTGACAGTTCTTCCAGCGCCTGCGCTTTGCTCGCCTGGTAAAGATACATCTTTGCGCCCAGAAAATCTGTCGCTGATTTGATGATCTCCCCCTGCTGATCTACATAAAGGTCCGTGGTCATGCCGGGCAACAGTGACTGCTTCATTTTAATATGCAGACACTTCTCCTGAATTCCCCCGGGTATCTCCACGGGCTCATATTCCAGGGCGACCAGATTCACTTCTGTGATTTTACTGAACTCCGGCAGCAGCATGGAAAACGACTTCTTCTCGCCCGGCTGCAGGGGAGATTCTCGGAATGCGCGCTCGAGATAACTGGGGGAGTAATAATCGGCCTTCCATTTCAGCTGAGTATTCGACGCCTGGTTGGCAATGTCCGTTTCAATATGCAACTGCCCGTCTTTGACAACGCCCCGCGAAATCGTGGAGCCCGCAGGTGGATTCTTCATCTGATAGGAATAGGACAGCAATTCCCCCTCGGCAGTCTCCGTGGTCTGCAGATGAACTTCCAGGTTCAATGCCTGACCGAAACGTTTGAATTTCAGATAGGAATCGTTTTGAGTGTGGATCACTTTCTTACCGGACTGGTCTTCCATCCGCCTTTGACGGTGCTCGTAGCCGATTCTCTGATCCTGGATGTAAATGACCTTCCAGTCTTCTTCCTCTTTCAGCTTGCTGCTTTCGACGGCTCTTTCCCCCGGCTCGACTGCAGGGCTCTGCGAGCAGGCCGTCAATCCGGCCCCCAGACAGAACATGCTCAGCCAGGAAAGCAGCACGACTGCCAGAACAGACAGTCGTCGTTGAATCAATCGTCGTTGAATAAACATCGGCATCATCCGGACCTTATCAAAAAGCAGCAGAATGATTCAGTTCTCTACTGTTTCAGCAGCAACAATAAAAAACCCCACAATTCATACTTGAACAGTGGGGTCATTGTAAAACGATTGCAGGGCGTCTGGATACAGGGAATTAGTCGAGATCCTCATCCAGATCTTCTTCGTCATCCGCCAGGCTTTCGCCGTCATCTAAGTCGTCTACTTCTTCGACTTCATCATCAACGACATCCACATCATCATCGTCTTCGACTTTGGCTACTTCATCGACTTCCACTTCATCCGCATCGTCGACGGGTACTTTCGGGACAACCACTTCTCCGTCTAAGGATTCTTTGATCGGCTGGATGAAGTACAGTTTCTTGGCATTTTTAGCCCGCAGTTGTTCGATCCGCTCGACGGCCGCATCTCGCTGATCGTAGGCAAAACGCGATTCTTCTTTCATACTGCCTGTAAAAACACCCCAGAATAAGCGACGGCGTATTTCAGCCTTCGCGGCCTTCTTTTTACGGGTGGCCTTCTTTTTAGGGGCTTTTTTCTTAGGCGATGATTTTGATTCCGCTTCAGCGGCTTCTGCCTGGCGACGCATTTCCAGACGACTGGGAGTCTTTCGAGCCATTGTGTATTCTTTGGTTAAATAGAACTCTATTAGTTGGTTGATACAGGAACACCCTCGGGCATGGAGCCTGAATCCAGTCACAAAGCACCGTCCTCAGCCTCACTCAGGAGGAGGATACCGGGACCATCGGCGCATATCGCTTACTGGATGCGTGCTAGCATAACATTTCAATTCTGGAATGACTACGCGCAGAGAAGTTCTCAAGCACTGAAGAATCGTTTTTTTTACATATACCGCTGAGAAAACACACCTGATTTTCTGATTCGCTCGACAGGATTCCGGGGCGGCTCTCAGACATTTCAGAATGGCCTCCTGCAGAAAATGTATTTATGAACACTTCTGTTTCCCGTTCCTCATTACTCGTCTTTCAGAAATCCTCAAATCGCCGGATAGAGAAAAATTAACCGTAAGGCAATAATATTAAAACACTTATCGCTATTTATCATTATTCAAAGACCGCAACATTTAACCAATTTCTTCGAAATAATCAGAATAACTTGTTTAACCGGCCCCAGATGACCGATCAATCAGGATAGCAATCTCATTGTTTTGTTTGCGCAGCAGGAATGACTCACCGTGTAAACCAGACGATAGATATAGCTCGAATGTATTGGACGAAAACATAATAAACTCAATTGGGAACGGAGTTGTTCATGAAACGGTATCGTAAGTGGGTCTTGACGCTGGGGATCATGGCGGTGACTCCCGGTATCACAATGGCCGGACCCTTGGATTTCTTCTCAAAGAAATCTGAACAGTCTAGTTCGACCGCTGTATCGGGCAAAGTTACTAACAATCAGAAGGTGGCGAATGAAATCGCTGACGCTCTGAGATCAGCCCGGTTAACCGGTTACAACATGGAAATCGAGTATAATCAGGGCGTTGCCGTTCTGTCGGGTAAAATCCCCACAGCTGCTCAAAAAGCTCAGGCCACCAGATTGATCTCACGCATCGACGGTGTCTCACGGGTTGATAATCGCCTGGAAGTCACGGAAGTCGCTACTAATTCTGCTCCTGCCAGAGAAGCAGAATCACAGAAATCAAGCTTGAACCCGTTCCGCAGAACCAATGAGATTACTCAGGCTTCTGCAACCGATCCTTTCCTGAAAGGCTCACTCAAACAGGCTCAATTTGAACAACCTGTTGAAAACCGTCGCTCCAACATCGAAACGGTTGCCTACCAGGCTCCTGCACCACGCAGTGCTGCCCCCAGCAACCAGCAGATGGCTGAACAGTTGGCCAAAGCATTAGGGCCTGCCCTGGCTTCAGCACATGAAGTGGAAATTCGCTTCAAAAACGGAACGGCAATCCTGCAGGGATCGATTGGTTCTGCACAGGAAAAACAGGCGGCAACACAAATCGCACAACGTGTGACAGGTGTGAAAAACGTGGAAAACAACCTGCAGGTAATGCAGGCTGCTCCTCAGCAGACTTCCATGATTCAGCCGACCAATTACATGAACTACCAGGCTCCCCACCCTGGGCCTGCAGGACCTCCCGCAATGGGACCACCTCCAGGACATCCAGGTATGGGCGGTCATCCTGCTATGGGCGGTCATCCAGGTATGGCTCCTCATCCGGGAATGGGACCGGGGCCAACAAGCCAGGTTTACAACAGTCCTCATCTGCCGGAATCAGCCTGGCCGACTTATGCCAACTATCCTAACTATGCACAGGTAGCTTACCCAAGTGAGTACTCTGCCAGTGCCTTCCCTTACATCGGACCTTTCTATCCCTACCCACAGGTACCACTGGGGTGGAGAGAGGCTCAACTGGAATGGGATGACGGATCATGGAAGCTAAACTTCCGCCCTCGGACAAGCCGCTGGTGGTGGTTCATGAATCCTAAAAACTGGTAATCAGCCAGTGTTAAAATAGACTGCACACAGATGCCTTTCAGGAAAATCACTTCCTGGAAGGCATTTTTTATATCGCGGAACCAGTGCCTCTGCCAGAGAACTGTCCGCAAAAGACGTAAAGCGGATTTTATCCGTTAAATCGTCAAAATCGTCAAATTCTCACAAGGTTATCTGACAAAGCGTCCGATAAGAAGAATATGGAATCATGTTCCGACAAAAACAGGCAGGATGCCGACCGTCTGATCATGACATCTCCTTACCTGAGCAAATCGCTCGCTAACACTGAAAACGAAGTCTCCCTCATATCATGACGACGTTAAATTCACCCGGAGGAAGAAGGATGTTCAAAATCGGGAAGCAATTCAGCCGTGCTTTGCTTTTGGGCTGTGCCTGCTTGTTAACACTCAACACCAGTGGCTGTACGCTGGTCAAAGGCTTCATTGAAGTGACTTATGCCGGATCGGTCTTCTGGCGCACCACTCCTCTGATTCCTGTGACGGCTTACTGGTCACAGTTAATCGAAGACACCTACTGGGAAGAGGAACGCTACAACAAAGCGATGATTCTCGATCCCGTAGAAGGCGAACACGCTCCCCTGTTCTGTCTTGATCCTCCGAGCCCGGATGAAGTCATTCGTGCTCTGCCGGACAAAACCGGCGGCGGAGTCTGGTTCCTGGCAGAAACCACTCGCAACAACGTCCGCATGGTTGTCGAACCGATTGTGGACCGGATTGGCGAATGCCGTTTCTATCCCATGGTAGGACCAGCTCGTCAGCACCACTGTCACTACAAGTGCACCGTGTACTATGACAAAACAATCCGCTCAGACTGGCCTGTACCATTCTCACACAATGACCAGACCAAAGAAGTGGTCTACATCGACCACGACCACCTCATCCGCTGTGCCGGACCTCAGTCTGACTGATCTTCAGACAATGTATGAGACTCCCAGAGCAGCAAGCTGAAAATATAAGTCTACCCACCAGCAAAGCCGATGATTCTAACCGGGTGAAAGAATCGTCGGCTTTTGCATGCGCGGTGATATTTTCAACAATCGCGATCGCCGGTGATGCACATCATTTCAAATCAGAAACTGCCTCACTTCCCTCTCATCAGACTGGTCACGGAATCGGACGTCTGTTTACAATAGATCTCCAGCAGGCACGCTTGAACAGGGCCACGGCAGCGACGCGCCGGATCCCAATACAGTCAATGACGACAGTCTGAGCAAAGCGAGAACAGCATGGCAAAATCTCCTTACAGCCTGAAAGTCGGGCGTGTCTACATCCACAAAAAATGCAAACAGGGAACCCAGGTCAACGGCGAACACTTCGAAGGCTTATGCAACCCCTTCATACTTTGCCTGGGCACTGTCTGTGCCTCGTGTGGCGGACCGCGTGCCTTGAAAACCTTCTACTGGGAAGACACCAAAGAACCGCTGGATGCTTACCGCAGGCGGCTCCGCACCAAAGTTCCTCCGATTTACACCTGGTGGTGGCTCTGGATTTCCCCATTGATCGGCCTGATTGCCGGTTCTGTTATCGGCCCCCTGTTGCTGAAAAAGAGCACACTGCCCGTCGTTGCCGGTTCCGCCGCCGTGGGTACGCTGATCATGTTCCTTATCGTCGGCCCTAAGATCCTGATGCTCATTGCGCCGAAAAAATATTACAAACTGCGATAAGTGATTTCGATCAATTCATTCTTCAACACGACGGACCTTCACATCATGACGACTGCCACAAATTTCAATCCTCAGCGTTTTCAGAACCGGGTCGCATTAGTTACCGGCGGCTCCCGCGGCATCGGCCGGGCCTGCTGTCTCAAACTGGCACAGGAAGGAGCACGCGTCGCCGTCAGTTATCGCAATGGTAAAAGCGATGCGGAAGAAACGCTCCGCCAGATCGAAGCCCTGGGTGGTAGCGGCATGATCGTCCAAAGTGATGTCTCAGTCGAAGCCGAAGTCGACCGCATGGTCGGTGAAGTCGAAGCACAGCTGGGCGACATCGAACTGCTGGTTAACAATTCGGGTACGTTCATCTACCAGCCCCATGACGAGCTCGACCTGGCGGCCTGGCAGCAGATGTTGAATGTCAACCTGACCGGCACTTTCCTGGTCACCTGGCGTGTCAAACCGGGCATGCTCAAACGCCAGTTCGGCAGGATCGTGAACCTGAGCTCACTTTCCGGTCTGCAACCCCGCCCCAAATCAATCGCGTATGCCGTCAGCAAAGCGGGCGTGATCTCCTTCACCCAGAG